>JBJEBP010000001.1:0-18990 GCA_051870135.1 Candidatus Cryptobacteroides sp.
GTGGAGAAGAATACATCAGTCAAGACTGACGGATCTTCTTTCGAATCAGAACTTTCATCGCACGACACCGCGGCGAATGAAAACGCGAACAATGCCGCAAGGATGTAAATGAATTTTGTTTTCATAACAATAACAGTTTGAATTACTTGATTACTTTGAAATTATCAGGGGAATTCACAAGTATTCCCTAATTGCTCCATTTGATTCCACATCCTGACGGATCAGGATTATTCTTGTCCTCAATGGCAAGATTGTACTGATACTCACTTGAAGTTATATAGACCGTCGACCAGGCAGGCACATAACCTTCAATGGAATTGTACTGGTAGGATTCAGGGAAATTGCTTCCATAATACCCCTTCATGACAGCCTTCCTCAACCTTCTGTAATCGAATATCACGTGGCCCTCGCCCCAGAACTCGATTCGCCTCTGGTTAAGAATCTCCGTCCTGAACTTGCCCATATCTTCCAGATACGTAGTGGCATAAGAGCCATCATCATATCTGTATGTATTGAGATAGGACTTGAGTGCATTGCATCCGGCGGCCAGACCATTGATGTTTGCCTCTGCCTCTGCCTCTATGAGGTACATCTCTTCGATTCTGATAAGAGGTATATCAACCACATTGCCCACGAGATAGTTGTCCATTTCTCCGCTTCCCGGATGGAACTTGAAATTCGCATAGGCAGGACACTTGACGAATTCTTCCTCGCTGAGCAGTGTAGTGTATTTGGAATAAGCGCTCTTCTTGCCGGCATCGGCAGGATCAATCCAGGTTCTCTTTCTCCAGTCACCGTCACCGATTCTGGTGTACAGTGCTGCATCAATCATCCTGAAGCACTGGTACAGGGTATTGGCAGTACCATAAGTGGTTTCAGGAGACATATTTCCCGTAAAGGTCTGCCAGGAACCGCCGACATCCTCGGTACCGATTTTCATTCCGAATATCCAGGCGTTCTGCTCCGTATTGAAGCCAGTCTGTGCATTGTACCACTGTTCCTTCGTCAGAGGCTGATGGTATGCCATCGCGAGCTTTGCGTAGTGCTTGGCATTCTCGTAGCATTCCTTTGCGCTCTTGACATCCATCTTTTCCAGTTCCGGATAATCCGACTCGTGCGCAAGCATAGTCTGCAAATCGCTGTCACCAGTATTGCAGATAGTCGCATCGAATCTTGACGCAAGTTCAAGCCAGGTACGTGCCTTGAGTGCATAGACCATAGATATTCCGGCCTTGTTGCAGGCTGATGAGACGTGTCCGTCAAGAAGTTCCTCGGCTTTTGAGAGATCCGTCAGGATGAACCTGTACATCTGATAGAACGGTGCGCGAGGATTGTTTTTAGCCTCCTCCTCGGTTGTCTTCTCAGTGTAGATAGGAACGGTAAGTCCGTAAATCCCCCTGCTTTCAGCCTCCGCGTCAAGTTCCGGGAAACCTGTCTCGTGGTATTCGTACATCCTCGCAAGATCGAGATAAGCATAAGCCCTATAGCAATACGCGTTGCCGACATACTCGTTAATCTCCGGGTCATCATTTCCCTCAGCCGCAGACAGAAGAAGATCTGCATTGAGGATAATCTTGTAGAACAGCGACCACCAGAACTGCTGAATCACATAATTGCCGAGATACTGGCACTGTGCATAATAGGTATGATAGTCATAGCTCGTAGCATAAGGCGGAATATCGCCGCTCATCACATCCCTCCACATCATAATGCCGGGATATCCGAATGCGTCATAGGTGGAGCCGTACAGGTTGAATACGGCCGCACTTGACCTGCTCATCGCAGCAATGGCGCTGGATGATTGTCCAAGCTGCTTTTCGGTGATGATACTGGTAGGATAGGTCTCCTTGAGGCATCCCGCGAAAAGAACTATTCCAAGAGAGGTAGCCAGAATGTAATTGAATATTTTCATTTTCTTACCCTCCATCATTTAAAATTTGACATTGATACCCGCAGAAATGCTGCGCATAGGTGAATATGCCGTCTTATCCGTGTCTCCGATAAGACTGGTCCTCGGGTCGAGACCCTTTCTCCTGGACCAATAATAGATATTGTCACAGCTTACATATATCCTCAGGGAAGAAACCTTGATCTTGTCCATAAGCTTGGACGGGAAGGTATATCCCATACTTGCATTCTTGAAAGTAAGACTGCTGCCGTCAACCAGGAAGCGGTCGGAAGTGGCATTGACATTCTGGTCGTTGTAAACCGCCCTCGGTATGTCAGTATCGGTATTCTCCGAACTCCAGGCCTTCAACATATCCTTATGGTAGTTTCCTCCGGTGACACCGGCATAAGGAACACCCATCAGGGATGCATAGCCGTTGTCCATAACCTTGCCGCCGACGCTGTAAAGGAAGTTGACCGACAAATCAAAGCCGTGAGCATTGAGGCTGGTGCCGAATCCTCCGTAAATGACAGGATGCGGATCCCCACAAAGATAATATGCGGCATTGTCCCAGACAGTGGTGGTGGTACCGTCGCTCTTGTACCAGGTAGAGAGACCCTCTTCATTCACTCCGGCATATTTCTTTACATACCAGGTATATAATGGAAGGTTCTCACCGACATATCTGTAACCTGAAAGATATCCTCCGTGGCCGTCGATTTCCCTACTCTTGTTGGTAGCAGGCAGATATGTAACCTCGTTCTTGTTGTGAGAGAGATTCAGGTTGGCTGACCATACCACGTTCTTGGTCCTGATCATAGCGCCGGAGAGATTGAGCTCGACACCCTGGTTGACCATATCGCCGACATTGTCGTAATATCCGCCGTAGCCCATTCCGAGAGGAACCGTCTTCCAGAGAAGCATATCGGAGGTAATTCTGTAGTAGTAGTTAACCTCGGCAGAAAGCCTGCCTCCGAACATCTCGGCCTCAATACCGGTATTGAAATTGCCGTTGCTCTCCCAGGTAATGTCCTTGTTGCCCTGTGACTTGAACACGGTCGCAGCCATCGAGTCCACTGTGCTGATATCGTAGGTTCTCGTATAGTAGTATGCAGGGATTCCGTCGTTGCCCTGGACACCGTAGCTGGCCTTGAACTTGAACATATCGAAGGCCTTGCTCCTGAACCAGCGCTCCTTGCTCAGAATCCAGGCTCCGCCGACTGACCAGAAGCTACCCCAACGGTTGCTCGGATCGAATGCGGAGGATCCGTCAAGCCTGTATGATGCGGAAGCGAAATATTTTCCGTTATAGTCATACTGACCCCTGAAGAGGAAACCCTCGGTGTTGTAAACCTCCTTGTTTCCGACGATGGACTCCTTGATGAGGGTTCCGTCAAGTTCGGTATTCACCTCGTACGCAAAGATGTTGGTCTTTGAACCTCCGGTGGTTGTGGAAGTGTTCTTGTTGTACTCGTGTCCGAGAAGGAGATCGATGTTGTGACCGCCAGTGAAGCTGTGCTTGTACTTGAGAAGCTGCTGGGCATTGAAGTCGAAGGTCCTGTAATGATTGGTCGAGACGCCGCCTCCGGTATTGGCCTCATATCCGTAGAACGGATTGTAGGCTACTGTCGTCCTGTTCTCGGTATCATAGATGCTCGCGTTGACGGTCAAAGTGAGATCACGGAAGAACTTGATATCCGCATATCCCTGGAGACCGAAAGCGTTGGAGTCATTGTGGTCCTTGTCCAAAAGGTCGTTCTGGATGGAATTGACATTGTTCTCAACAGTCCTGACAATACCCGTGATCATTCCGTCACCATAGTCGAAAACCTTTCCGTGCGAATCCGTCATAATGTTGCCCTCGCCGTCACGGATGTAGAGAGGATAAATAGGGGCGACCGAATAGATTACGGAGAATGCGTTGGTGAGATTGTTGGACTGGTTGTTGGTGTAGTTCATATTCACACCGACCTTCAGCCATTCGCGGGCCTGATAGTCTGCCTTGGCCCTCGCGGTGATACGTGTATAGTCGGAACCATAGGTAAGACCCTGATTGCTCAGGTAACCGAGACTTCCTATGAACTGGAAGTTCTCATTGCCGCCGCTTATATTGAGGTTATACTCCTGGCGGAAGCCATTGCGCATTCCTTCCTTCCTCCAGTTGTCCGGGACAAGGAGATGCTCTTTGCCGTCGTTGCCCATCACCTTCCTGTATGTGGCGTTAGGGTTGAGCTTGCCATCGTCTCCGAACAGAGTCTGTCCGGCAGGAACCTCATACACGAGGTAGCCGAGACCGCCGTCGGAAGCAGCCTTAGGAATGGCTGCCATAGCTTTCTCCTTGGCTGTGGAATACTTGTCTCCTATAATCGTGCGGTAGTAGTTGAGCAATGTGGAGTAATGGAACTCATAGTACTCTGCCGGGTCGGAGATGTAGTCATAGTACACCCTTCCGTCAGTATTCACGCCGAACTTGGCGTCGAATGAGATGTTCGCACGTCCCCTCTTGGCGCTCTTGGTCGTAATCATAATGACACCGTTCGCTCCTCTGGCACCGTAAAGCGCATTGGAAGCGGCATCCTTGAGGACACTGATGTTCTCCACGTCCTGAGGGTTGATGTCACTCCAATATCCATTGTAAGGAAGTCCGTCGAGGACGATGAGCGGGGCTGTTCCGGCATTGATGGATCCGAAACCCCTGATAATAATGGAAGGATCCGAATCCGGTCCGTTACCCTCCACCATCTGGAGGCCGGCAACCTGTCCGTTCAGGGCGGCAATCGGGCTGCTGACCTGCCTCTCGGCAATCTTCTCACTGTTCACAACTGTCGCAGAACCCGTGAAGGACTCCTTGGTAGCAGTACCGAAGGCAACCACAATGACATCGTCAAGCACCTGATTGTCAATGGCAAGAACACAATTCACAACGGCTCTGGACTGAACCGGGACTTCAGCGGTGACATATCCGAGACATGAGAACTTCAAGACCGCGCCGGAAGGTACGGAGATTGAATAGTTTCCATCAATGTCGGTCACCCCGACTGCCTGGCCGTTCACCTCCTGAACGACAACTTGAATGACAGGCTGGCCGCTGTCATCTGTCACTGTTCCTTTCACAGTGATTTTCTGCGCATAGAGCAGGTTGCCTAGCAGCAACGCAAAGAGAACTGGAATAATCCTTTTCATCATAAGGCGTTTAATTTAAAAATAGAATGCTTTCGCACTAATCCTTACGGATCCAACTCTCCAAAAGTATAAATATTCCCCGAATATTCCAAAAAAATCTTCGGAAAAATTTAAACGTATTAACAGATTGTCGTTCAAAAGAATGACAATAAAAGGTGTAAGTTGTTCGTTTTCAAATAAAAAAGGGAAAGCTTAGCACATCGCACCGCTACAACCTCCTGCCCTTGCTACCTTCCGATCCTGGGGGAATTCAGAGGGAGCTGGTCGTGTACGACTTTCCCTGACGCAAAGATAGTTCTTTTCGGTAAACTGACAAAATTATTTGTCAAGATTATCGAAGATGAAAGGCAGAATATCATCTACCCTGTTGAATTTCAATACTTTAGTGGAACTGATAAGAAGAATGCTCATATCTGAGCCTGCAATATGCTGATACTCAGCCATTACCTGACGGCAGGCCCCGCAAGGCGAAGTGATGCCGTTGCAAATGGCACCGTTCTGTGAGCCGACAATGGCAATGCTCCGCATCGGGACTCCCGGATACATCGCATTGGCTGCGAACATAGCCGTCCTCTCTGCGCAAAGTCCGGACGGGGATGCGGCATTCTCCTGATTGGAACCTTTGACAATCCGGCCGTCGGCAAGTCTTACCGCAGCTCCTACATTGAATTTGGAATATGGGGCGTACGATCCGGCCAGCGCATCGATTGCAGACTGGCAAAGTTCCCTGTCCGAAGGGTCCAGCCCGGACATAGAGTCGTATTCCCTGTAGCTTATACTAATTGTCTTCTCAATCATGATTCTATGGTTATGTGGCCTTCAAATATAATGTTTTTCCATTGAATATTCCTAAATTTGCGTCAAAATGTTCGGAAAATGAAAATTTGTGTAGGTCTTTCAGGCGGTGTTGATTCCAGTGTTGCCGCCCTGCTCCTGAAGCAGGCTGGCTATGACGTGTTCGCGATGTTCATGCAGAACTGGCACGATACTGAGGGCACGTTGCACGGTGACTGCGAGTGGGAAGAGGACAGGTTCGTGGCCGAGATGGTTGCAAGGAGAATCGGTATTCCGTTCTATTTCATTGACTTGAGCAAGGAATACCGGAAGCTGGTCGTGGACTATATGTTCGATGAGTATTCGAAGGGCAGGACTCCGAACCCGGATGTGCTCTGCAATAGGGAAATCAAGTTTGCAGCATTCCTTGAGGCGGCCGGGAGGCTCGGTGCAGATATGGTGGCCACCGGTCATTACTGCCGCAAGGAAGTGGCGAAAGACGCTGAGGGGAAGCAGATTATTGTAGATGGCAAGCCAGTTTTCAGAATTCTTGCAGGCACGGACCCCAACAAAGACCAGAGTTATTTCCTCTGCCAATTGACACAGGAGCAACTGTCCAAGGCAATGTTCCCCATCGGTGATATCTGCAAGCCGGAGGTCAGGAGACTGGCCGCAGAGGCCGACCTGCCTTCCGCTGAGAAGAAGGATTCTCAGGGAATATGCTTCGTGGGCAAGGTTGACCTGCCGGTATTTCTCCAGCAGAAACTCAAGTCAGTGGAAGGCGACGTGGTAGAGGTATATGATGCCTATTATACTGACAATGAACAATATAACTTCATCCGGAGGACTATTTCCTCAATATTGTCCGATGATTGGATAGGGGAAGTGTCAATGGTTTCCGACTACATTTCCGATGACAAGTCCGAAAAGGCTGCCGCCGGGGATTATGAGGGAGGATGCAGGTATGAGACCATATATAATATGGAGAAAATCTCCGCCCTCCCGGACGGGACGCTTGAAAGGCTGTCCGAGCCTGTGACCTACGGGGATATAAAGTTTGAGACGGAGACTTACCGCTCGGGAAAGAAGCATATAAAGAAAACCCGCTTCAAACCCAATCCGTACGGCGCCGTCATCGGTCGTCACGAGGGGGCGCAGTTCTATACCATCGGGCAGAGGAAGGGGCTCAATATCGGAGGCCACAAGGATTCAATATTTGTCATTTCCACCGACATTGAGAACAATATAATATATGTCGGGGAGGGACATCAGCACAAGGGCCTGTCCAGAAGTTGCTTGAGGATTGCTCCGGATGAGATTCACTGGATTAGGGAGGATCTCCGGATGAAGGTCGGGGAAATCAGGCGTTACCGTGTCCGGATAAGATATCGCCAGCCGCTTCAGGATGCCTTGCTCGTGATGCGTTCCAACGGGCTTTTCATCATTTTCGAGGAGCCGCAGCGCGGAATCACGCCGGGCCAGTTCGCCGTCTGGTATGACAGGGACGAGATGATTGGCTCCGGAGTTATTTATATGCTTATGTCATTTCGAGCGTAGCACGAAGTGCGAAGTCGAGAAATCTGTATGCGAAAGATCTCTCCATTCGCTTCGCTCAGTCGAGATGACAATAGGGCGCTTCGCTCAGTCGAGATGACAAGAGGGAGCTTCGCTCAGTGACAAAAGATCCTCACCAAGGGCAATAAGACATCAAACCTACCTGGCGGCGGACTGGCCGGCGAGGTAGCCGGTGGAGAAGGCTATCTGGAGATTGTAGCCGCCCGTATCAGCATCCAGGTCAAGGAGTTCACCGCAGAGATACAAGCCCTTTATCTTCCTGGACTCCAATGTCTTCGGCACGACCTCATCGCAGGATACGCCTCCTGCGGTTATCACGCATCTCTCGTAGCCTACGTAGCCCTCAATGTCAAAGCGCCAGTTAGTAATGGCATCCACCAAAGCATTGATTTTCAGTATTTCCCGTCCCTTGGACGTACCTATTATGCCGGAATTGCATTTAAGGAAGGCTTGGGTGAGTTCCCAAGGCATCAGCTTCCCGAGAAGAATCCTCGCAACGTGACGTAAAGGCCTCTTGTTGCTGCGCGGGTCATTGCGCACCTCTTCCCAGAGCTTTTCAACCCTCGGACGGAACTCCGACATCGGCACCCCCGGTTTGAGATTGACCAGAACCGAAACTTTTCCGCCATTGATTATGGCCTTGACAGCATTGCGGCTGATATTGAAGCCGGCCGGGCCCTCTATTCCTCCGTCGGTGAAATCAAGGTCCCCCTCCATCTCCTGAATGACATTGCCGTTCACCAACAGGCTGACGCCCACATTCTTGAGCTGTATTCCGCAGAGAAGTTTCCCGGTCTCGGACAATGAGGATGACCTGTCAATATGGCCCTTCCCAGCTGACGGGCCTTTGGCATAGGCGGCCTGACCTTTGGCGGAAACGGTATGACCTGCACCTGACAGTGCCGCTGCGACCCTCTGTGCAGTGGTCTCCCCCGCATTCTTGTACCCCCTCGGCACGAGTGCCGTCAATGAAGGGAAACGCGGTTTCAATGCAAGCCCAAGACTCTCCGCGAACCTGTAGCCGTCTCCTGTGGAACCAGTAGCCGGATAAGACAGTCCACCGGTAGCAAGAATGAGCTTCGAGCAGGTCAATGTATCCCCGTCAGCGAGTGTGACGCTGAAAAGTTTCTCCCCATATTCTTCCTCAATGCCGATGCCAGTCACTTCCGCCCCAGTACGAATCCTTGCGCCCATCCTGTTGGCCGCATTGACCAGAGTATCAACGACATCCATTGACTTATGCGACTCCGGAAAGGCCCTGTCACCTCTCTCCACGACCGTATGCATTCCCTCATTCTCGAAGAAATCAATGAGGCTTTGCGGGGTAAGGTTCTGGAAGGAGGCACGGAGCACATTGGAATTGGCCTTGACGTGCGGAGCGAAGGCTCCCCAATCCTTGAGATTGGTGAAATTGCATCTTCCTTTGCCTGTGATGACAATTTTCCTGCCTGGCCTCGGCATTTTCTCGAGGACAAGGACGGAGAGTCCAGAATTGGTCTTCCTGGCACCGATGGCAGCCATCAATCCTGCGGCTCCGCCTCCAATTATAATGATGTCGTGATGCATATCTGGTTTATTTGCATTTACTTTGCAAATTTCCGAAAAAATTAAGGACTTATCAAAAAAAGTGACTATATTTGTAGTCTTGAACAAATATGGGCAATTCATTTGCCCGACAAAGCCACTTTAGCTCAGTCGGTAGAGCAGCTCATTCGTAATGAGCAGGTCGAGGGTTCGAGCCCCTTGAGTGGCTCAAGGCAGAGGCTTCGCAGCCTCTGTTTTGTTTATCTGCAAACCTCTTGGGCACCAGAAACACCGGCAGCACGAAGACCAACGCCAACACGGAGAACAGCATACCCGATATGGTCCCTGCAGCGAAATCAAACCAGAATACCTCTGTTGGTCCGTCGGTCAGGAACGGTACCAGACCGAGAACAGTAGATGCGATGGTGAGGGTTATCGGGTTGATCTTGTGATTGTAAGCCTTGACATAAGCTTTCAAAGGCCGTTCGTCCCGGTCTCGCATCTTCTTCCAGGTATTCACAAGATAAATCCCGGAATTGACCACGATACCGCAGAGCATCACGAAGGCAGCGAACCCGCCCTGGTCGAAAGAGAAGTCCGACAGGCCGAAGACAAGGAAAAGTCCTATGAAAGAAACCGGTATCATGAATATCACGGCAAGCGGATAAGCGAACGACTCGAAAGTCATTGCCAGCATTACATATATGGCCGCGATTATCAGCAGAATGAGCCAGGCGAACCTGTCCCTGTGCTCATTGAACCAGCCCCAGTCCGGCAATGAGGCCTTGTATCCTACTGGCAGCACCTCCTCATTCATATATTTCACAACGCCCTTGACATATTTTTCCCGAAGTGTCGGACTTCCGGAGAAATCATAGCAGACATCCAGACGGTAGGACTGGTTGTTCTTGCGTATCTCAATGTCAGTCAAGCGTTTGGTAATGCTTCCTATATCATTGAGGGTAATACGGGACGAGTCCACGGCAGTCTCCTCATTGAGAATATGCCAAAGATCGAACTTGTCGGTCTCCGAGGATTTCAGGACCACATCCACAATCTCCCCATCCTCGACTGAAGAGCCGATCCGGGAATCATAGAGGCGTGAATTGAGGGCCGTATAGTACTTGTAGGGATTGACACCCGATACTATCGTCTTCTCGAAATCATATTCCAATGTGTACTCCACTGATGGCTTTCCCCTTGCTCCGCCTGCCCAAATTTCAGGGGAGACCACCCGTGGATTGGCTGAAAGGCGTTCGCAAAGGCTTTCAGCATACCTGTACAAATCATTGAAATTGTATCCCGTGAGGGTTATGAATGTTCCCTTGAGGCCGGATTCAATGTTATTGTTGAAATAATTGTCATCCACGCCGAACACCCTCCAGTTCGCACCACCGAAATTTATTGCCATTGAGGTGACCTGGCTCTTCAGCATTGAAGGGAAACCGGTATCCACATATTCAGGCTTGAACTCCACGTCAATGCCGGCATAGTCATACGAAGTAATGCTGGTCCTGAACACGGATATCTCGTCGAATGAGGAAAGATAATTCTCCATTGACTTCACAATCTCATTGAGCTGGGCTACGGAGCATCCGGCAGGAAGGCCTGCAACTATATGAAGCACAGGCTTCTGCGGCTCCCTATAGAATCCTGAGCGATCAAGTGACCTGTAGAACATCCCGAATGTCGAGCCGAAGAACTTGTCAATGTCCTGACGGTTGTCCCTGTACGGAGTCCAGGAAATGACAGGACGAACGACTTTCTCGTAGAACTTGCCCTTTGGCTTGTCCGAGACTTCAGGCAGGAGGAAGAGAGGGATTCCGAAGGCGATGACAAAGACCGCCACGTAAACCCATCTATGTGCAACTCCCCATCCTATATATGCGGAATACATTCTGTTCCAGCGGATTACCCTGCGTTTTCTCCTGAACGAGGAGGAATATGCAGTAGGGTGGAGAGGAATGTACTCCATCAGTGCCGGCACGAAGAAATAAGAAACTGCCAGGGAAACGGTCAGGTTGATGACTATCACCCAGATGAAATCGGTGAGATTGCCCCTTTCCGATTCGGGGAGCAGGAGTATGAGCAGCAGGGCCGCCACTGTGGTAAGCACTGCCGCCAGTATATCCGGAAACGCTCCCCTGTCCTTCCAATAGGCATAATGCCCCACCATCACTATGGAATTGTCAATGACAATGCCGAGGGAAACCGTGATGCCTGCAAGAGTATAGATATGCACCGAAATGCCGCAGAGGGCATATATCGCAATGGAAATGAGGATATTGACAGTCAATGTCAATGCCATCACCACCATATTCCGCCAGGACCTGTTGACCAGAAAAACGAAGAGCAGGAGAATCAAGAGGCACAGTCCTGTCCTCCAGTATATCTTGCGCAACTCCGCGGAGACAAAGGTGGAGGCATCATACGAAATGCCAGCCGTTATTTCCTCCGGGAAGGACTCGCCAAGTTCCTGCATCCTGGCCTTGACCGCGGCCGCGGTGGAAAGGAGATTGGCATGAGGTGCCAAAGTTACGGACAGAGTCACCGTATTCAATCCGTTGATTCTGAAATATGTGGATGGCTGTGACTCCTGATATCGCCAGGTCGCTATGTCACTCAGCCTGATGATATGCCCGTCTTTATTCAGGACAGGCATATTTCCAAAGGCGGCATCGGAAAGCCTCCGTCCGTCCACTGACAGCCTCACCGTCATCTTGCGCAGGTCATCAGTCCCGGCCATTCCCATCACCCTGTCAGCGAAATAGGAAGTGAAGGCCGAGCGTATGTCAGATACCTTGATACCCAATGCGTTGACTGCTTCAGCATTGAAGGTTATGACCCAGTGCCAAGGAGTTCCGCCGGACACATCCACCCTGTCCACCCCTTCTATGCAGGACAATGGCGGGATTATGCAATCTTCCACATATTTCTCTATCCGGTCGGAAGGCAGGTCCCCTTTGACAGTGTATGCAATGGCAATGACGGCCTTGTTTCCACCGGCATCGAGAGTTATTGCAGGGTATGACACAGTCTCGGGAAGACTCGGATATACATTCCGCACAGCCGAGGCTACCTCGAACCTGGCCGCGGCCATATCCGTCCCCTTGGCAAAGTTGACCGTAACCCTTCCGCCACCCTTTTTGGAAACAGAGTTTATGCCAGTACTGCCCGCCATGCCGCTGAGGACACCCTCAATGCGGCTGGTGACCTCGGCTTCCACAAGTCTGGAAGAGGCACCGGACATCGTATAGGAAACGGCTATCGACCTCGCCTTCTCAGACGGCTTGTACTGGATGGAAAGCATCCTGAACGAGGCAATGCCCACAATCGACACTGCCACTGCGACAAGCAGCACGGAGAATGGTGAAATCTTCCTCATTTCTTGTAGATTGCGTAGTACAAAGCAGGGAGCACGAAGAGGCTGACCAATGTTCCCACCGTCATTCCGGCTATGATCACCAATGACATAGGATATTGCAGGTCATCTCCCATATTGCCCCGGCCGAGGAAAGGAAGAACAGCAAGTATAGTAGTGAGCGATGTCATTAAGATAGCCTTCATTCTCCTCGAACTGGCCTCAATCACGGAGCGTTCCAGAGAGACTCCGGACTTGCGGAGCCTGTTGATGGTGTCAACCTTGAGGATTGAGTCATTGATGACTATGCCGCTCACAACGACCAGGCCTATGAGGGACATCAGGTTGATGGAAACCCCAAGGCACCAGAGAACCAGCAATGCAGCAAAGACATCTACCACAATCTCTGCCATTATGAGGAGAGGCTGTACAAGCGACTCGAACTGGGAGGCAAGGATGAGATAGAGCAGAATGACTGCAAGGAAGAAAATCACGGTCATTTCACCTGTCATCTTCCGGTTTGAGAACCAGGCTCCGCTGAAAACGGCCTCGAAGTCTCCCCTTTCCTTCAATACTTTCCTGATGGCCTCCATAGCCTCGGGAACTCGTTTCTGCGGGATATCCAATTCCACTGGATAGTAGTTCCCTTCCACACCGGAGATTATGTTCTTGAGATCCTCCACGTAGGTCTGCCTCATCATTGCCGTCACAGGGATGTCATTGCCTCCTTTGCGCACGAAAGTGCCGTTCAGGACATCCACGAGGCCGGAATGACCGGTTCCCATCACTACAGGGACTGTCCTGGAACCTTGGACAATATTGAACAACTTGTTCTGCGACAACGCATTGCGCAGCACGGTGACAAGGTCCTGCACTGAAACCCCGTAAAGAGCCATCAGTTCAGGGTCGGCCACGAAAACCATATCTGTCTTGACCGCGGGACACTGGACATGCACTCCCGGCACCGCCGCCCTGATGTCCGACACGGCCGTCCTGACCTTGTCCGTCTCAAGTTCAGGAGATGATACTGGCCTGAGACGCGCCAGAAGCTGCGGCTCGGAACTGCCGAAAATCAGTTCGAAGATATTGCTCGAGACCGCAAATGAGTAATCCGCACGGGGATATGAGTCGTCAAGCATAGATTCAAGTTGCCCCTTGACTTCCGCAAGTACTTTGTCATCATGGCATTTGATATAGATTGAAGCCTCTGTGGAGCCATTGTCACCGCTATGCCCGAGAATGAACTGCTGGATGCCGACCATCGAGGTAATCTGTTCGGCCTTGTCCGAGATAAGGGACTCGATTCCGGCCACCCTTCCGGCATTCTGTTCTAGGGAAACCTGCTCGTTCCAGTCAATGCTCAATATAGTCTCGGTATATGTGACGGGCGGAAGCTGCTCCTTCGGCATCAATGCCATACACAGCACAATCCCCACGACTGACAAGGCCAGAATCGACCATGCTACAGGACGGTGACGCATGAACCAGTTGATACAGCGTTCCTCTACATTTTCCATATTGAGGGCACTACGAGCCTTATTTGTCATCCCGGCTGAACGAAAAGAACGGAGTGATTTGGATAATGGACTGCCTCCCTTGTTCCAGGCATAGTAGAATACAGGAATGACAGTGATAGTAACCAGATAAGATGTAAGGAGCACTATCGTGACCGACATTGCCTGGTCATAGAAGAGGGCGCCAGCGATGCCGCTCACGAAAACCAGTGGGATAAACACGGCGCAGGTCGTCAGGATGGAACTGAGCATTGGGCCGGTCACCTCCCTAGTACCGTCCAGGACAGCATCCCGCAAAGTAGCCCCGTCCTGCCATCTGGCCGTTATGTTGTCCACGAGAATGATCGTGTTGTCTGCCATCATTCCCACTCCCAGAAGCAGGCCTGACAATGATATGATATTGAGGGTCAGTCCTGCCGCATAGAAGACTCCCATTGATGCGACCAGAGCAACCGGCATTGTAAGACATACGAGGGCGGGTGAGCGCAAGTCTCTCATAAACAGGAATATGACAATGCAGGCCAGCAATACTCCCAAGATGATGTTACGGAGAAGATTACGAATCGAGTAATCAAGCAGTTGTGTCTGGTCGCGTGTCAACTCGAAACTGACCCCAGGATAATCCCTGGAAAAATTCTTTATTATCCGGCTGATGGATTTGCGCAGTTCGGACATCCTGGCCCCGCTCTGCTTTATGACTGCGAGACAGACAGCGTCCTCGCCTCCGGAACGTAGGAGACCCTGTCTTGCCGCAGGCTGCTCCAGGACGGAGGCGATATCCTTGACCTGCATCACCTTCTCGCCGTGCCTGAACCAGATATTCTCAATGTCTTTCTTTCCGGATACTTCAGAGATGAATTTGACATTGTACCTGTACTGGCCGTCCCTGATGGAAAGGGAGCCGAGCTGGATATTCGCATTGAGTATAATCTGCTCAAAATCAGAAGTGCCCAGTCCGAGCTGGACAAGTTTGCGGCTGTCAGGGACAATTACGATTTCATCATTGACCACTCCGCTGTAATCCACCATAGCCACCTCAGGCAACTGTTCGATTCTCTTGCACAGGACATCCCTGACAAATGCGCTGAGGCCGGCGAACGAGGAAGCAGTACCTGTTCCTGTCAACTTGACATTGATATAGAAGGCCGGGATATCCATTGCACTGGCTTTCAAGACTTTAGGTCTTTCTATATCAGGGAGTGAGCCCATCGCCCTGTCAATCTTCTCATTGACCTCGATGAAAAGATAACTGACATTCTCCCCGTGCCCGAAGGTGAGCTTCAATGTACCCGAGCCGTCCTTTGCGTCAGCGACAATGTCTTCGAGGGCGTTTATCTGGATGAACTGCTGCCTCAATGGCTTCAAAACACTCTCGTCAATCTCCCTTGCGGACATTTCCGGAGCATTGACCTGAACTGTGATATATGGGATATCCACGTCAGGGGCCAATGAGACCGGCAGCTGCTTCAAGCTGACGATGCCCAGAACTATGACGACCAACATTGCCATAGTCACGGTCACAGGCCTGTCTATCAGATGACGGAGCATAAGCTAGTTTTCCTTTATGCGGACAGCGGAGCCGTCCGCGAGATTGAGATTGTTGCTTACGATAACGAGTTCGCCCGGCTCAAGTCTGGCTCCCCTGTCCTCGTTGGCAATGATGTCGTACGAGTCCTGATTTGAGGCTAAAATATTGACATAGACCCAATTGGCCTTGCCGTCAGAGTAGGTGAACAGGACATCGAGATTGTCCCTGACCACGACCGCGCTGCGGGGAACCACAAGTCTTCCCGGTACCACTTTTTCCACCACGACTCTGGCATTCATTCCGTCAATAACGGACTTGCAGCCCTTGACCCTTGCCCGAACTGCTATCTGGCCGTTCTTGTCCACTGCCGGATTGATCTGGGTAATCCGGCCTGTCAATGTCAATGCCGGGTCGGAAAAAGGAGTGACCTTGACCGAAAGGCCGACAGCGAGGAAAGAATATTCGGATTCGAGGACAAGAAAGTCCACATCCAGCTCGCTGTCATCCACGAGGGTGCAGAAATCCGACTGGGCCTGCTCCCATCTCTTGACCTTGAGGTCGGCAATCTTGCCTGTGAACGGAGCCTTGAGGACGGTGCAGGAAAGGTTGTAGGATGCCTGCCGGTAGGAGTTCCGGGCAGCATTGTATCCGGAACGTATCTTTGCCATTTCCAATATCTCACGTGGAACCGAAGCGGTGTCCGCAGCCCGGTAGCCCTGCCCTGCCAGCACATCATACAACTCCATTTCAGCCTTGTCAAGCACATTGGCCGCATTCTCCAATGCAATCCTGAGGTCTTCCCTGTCGAGCTTGGCAATCCTGTCACCCGCCCGGACACGGCTTCCGTTGGAGACATCAAGATTTGAGACAATGCCGTTGATATTGAACTTGATGGTGGCGCGACGGGCCGCAGTCAGCTTGCCGTTGGAGACAATCTGCCTGTAGAAATTTGTCCTTTTCAGGGTGTCCACTCTTACCTCATTGATCTCCGGGGCATATTCCTTCTTACCCTCACGGAATTCATTCCCTTGTCCGCCGCCACAGGAACAAAGGACGAGAACCGGTGCTAAAGCATATAGTAACTTCCTCATAGCCATTATTTTACAGAATCCAGCAGTTCATCCTCGTCAAGTTGAAGATCATTGTCGGCAATGAAGTCATAGAGGGCATACTGGCGCAGTTTGTAATAATAATTCCAATAATCGCTTATGTCATTGACATATTTCCTGAGTGCGGAGTCATTTTCTGACCTTGCTGTATTGAGGTCTGTCACGGATGCCTTCCCGGCCCGGAAGCTCTCCATCGTCAGTTCATACCGCTCCCCTGCCACATCCATGGCCCGCCTGGACACGGAGCATTGCGCAGCCTGGTTGTTGAACTGTCCGACCGCGGTGTAAATTGTCCTTCTGCGGTCGTTCCTGGACTGCTCCACCTGGGCCCTGACCACTTCCTCGGCCGCCTTGGCCTTCTGCACTTTACCCTTGCCCAGCCCCCAGTCAAATATCGGCACGGAGAAACTCAGTCCCACAACCTCCTGGTCAAGAGGACTCTTGTAGGCTCCCCCGAAATCGGGCGATGTATCCGTGAGGCCGAACTTGGCGTTCAATGTCATTGTAATCCCCCTGTCAGCCTTGGCCTTGGCAACGGATTCCTCAGCCTGGAGTATGCTGATTTCATTGTCAACGTCGAACTGCGAATTGGCGAGGAATTTGTCCACTACCATATCATAGTCCAATGTCACCGCCGGGAGGTCATCAGGCAGCACAGGCTCGATTTCAAATGACTCGTCGTAGCCCAATATGGAATTGAGCCGCATCTGCGCATCCCTTATCGTGACGGATGTCTCATTGATGGAAATACTGTCATTCAGCATCCTGAGTTCAAGCTGAAGATACTCGTCACGGGTAACGCTGCCAAGCCTCATCCTCTCCGCCGCAATTCTGTGCATCTTGACGGTATTCTCATAGTTGGAGCGGGCGATGCGGTTGTTCATCTGGGCCAGTATCAATGCGTTATAGGCATTGACGACATTGATGGTAATCTGCTCCATCGACTCGATGTATTTCCTTTTTCCGCGTTCATACTCCTTCGGCGCAATCTTCTTGTTCCATTTGAACTGGTTGTATGCGAACAGTGGCTGGCGGTATGAAATGGAAATAGGCTGAGAATACCAGCTCAATGCCTTCGACGGCCCGAACTGGTCCATCCTCGACAAATCCGAATAGGCGGTTATGACACCTCCGGTAAACGTGACATTCTGGGATATCCGCAGTCCGATATTGTTCTGGAGATTATTGGTCGTGGAATATTTGAGCGCACCGTCCTCGTAGTTCTGGAGCAGGACTAGAGAACGGTTGTAGTTCATAAGGTTTCCGTACAATGTAAGGGACGGAAGCCTGCTGGCCTTGTAGGAGCGCCAGGCCCAGTACGTCGTAAGGAAAGACTGTCTCGCCGAAAGGGCAGCGACCGACTGACGCCTCGCCACGGCAATAGCCTCGTCCATGGTCATGCGCTGAGCCTTCACCGCAAACGGCAATGCAAGCAGCAGGAATAGTGTCAATGCTATATTACGGGTCAGTCTCATAGTTTCTGTAATTCGGGGAATACTCAGTATTTCATTTTTCCGATATATGATCCGCCGGCAGGATTCTCGAAGAACACAAATGCGAAGTCCCCGGCCGGGATAATCTGCGAAACTTCGTACTCCGGATCGGAAACAATCAGGGTACGTGACTTGTCGGTAGTCTTATCATAAATGCAGAGACAGTATCTCCCCGGTTTCAGGATAAAGGCAAACGAGAGATAATGACCTCTTTCACAAATATTAGAAATAAGGGTAGCACACTCCTTGACTGCATCCGAATTGACATAGTCAATAATTTCATATTCGTCACCGAAATTCTCATCAGGAACATTGTAGTCTCCGAAATCCACGATATATTTCACGCTGACGCTGTCGGGTGTAACAGATAGTACTTCATTGCTGAAATATCTGTTATAGAGGACCTCGCCCTCTTCGTTGCAGGTAAACTGCTTACCGAGGTCAATCCCGGAGCGCAGAAGAAGTTCCGGTGATATCGCACGGACAAAGTTGAAGTCCTCGTCATACAGGCTCATTTCCGGAACGCCCGGCATACCGAAAACACGCTTTCCAATGTAATGGTCACCGTATTTTACAATGGTACTGAAAGGCTTTCTGGAGGCCTGGTCCGTTACACCGACAGTGTCAATGAATTCACCCGCTGGTGAATACCAGTTGATTCTCTTGCTGTTCATGTCATAGAGATAGACCTGTCCGGCATCCTTGTCATATCCGAAATCCGAGATGAAGGTGTATTCATCCTTTGCCCGGCCAAGACGGCCAAATTTCGCAGTGACTGAATTGGTCTTCTCATTGAAGAGAAACAGGTCGTTACCGGACTTAACCAGAATCCCAAGATCCGGTACATACCTTACCATATCTGCAACTTTCAATTGGAATTCCCCCTCATCAACCCGATACATTTCTTCCATATCATTCGCCGTTATTACAACGGAGTTGTCGATGTCGACGAAAATACTTGATTGCTTGGCTATTTCAGGTTTGCACCCTATTGCAGCTACGATTGCTAATATAAGATAGAGAAAACGTTTTTTCATTGCA
>JBJEBP010000002.1:0-18982 GCA_051870135.1 Candidatus Cryptobacteroides sp.
TGATGGATATTATCGAGGAATCCCTGGCCTATCACGGACAGAGGATATTCGACAGGAGGAAGTCCTTCACCGAGGCTCTTTCTCCGGTAATAGGACATTATTACTCAATACTTTCCGGAGGCAAGGAAGAGGTCAGGGCGGAATATAGGTCAGATCTCAGGTCTTCATCTCTCCAATCCCTTCTCGAGGCGTCCAGGCACAAGGACCGGATTCTCGGATATACGACTTCAGGCATCCAGAGGGATGATCTTGTATTCCTTATGGACGGCCATCCTATCAGGAGGGACGGTTCCCAGGGGCAGCAGAAGTCATTCCTGGTGTCATTGAAGTTCGCCCAATATGAAATCATGAAGCAGGAGTCCGGTGTTTCCCCGACTCTGCTTCTGGACGATGTCTTTGACAAGCTTGACATGGACCGCACATCGAATCTTCTCGGTCTTGTGGCCGGCAGTGATTTCGGACAGATTTTCATCACCGACAGCAACAAGGTCCGTCTTTCGGGCATTGTGGACGGGGTTACTGCCGACAGGGCCTATTTCACGGCATCTGGCGGAAATTTCACTATGGAGGAGGTTTGAGATGGAGGACAGGAGGAAATACTACAATCACGTTTCATTGGAGAGGAAGGACCCGTCCCCGATGTCGGATCTTGTCCCGATGTTCCTGAAACTCAGCGGGATGACAAACGTAGTCAATGAAAATCTGGTTTTGTCGGCCTGGGACAAGGTTACAGGGGCAGGGCAATATACATTGAAGAAATATGTCAGGAACGGCATTCTCACCTGCCACATTTCCTCATCTGTAATCAGGAACCAGCTTTTTTTCCAGAGGGAGGAAATAGTGGCCGCCATCAATGCAGAGGTGGCTTCAGACCCGGTGAATGCGGGGAACCAGGGCAACAGGAAATATTTGAAAAGTATAATTTTGAAATAATGGACAGGCAGATAAAAATAGTGGCTGACGAGGCCATTCCCTTCCTGAAGGGAGTTTTCGAGCCTTATGCGGAGGTGGTATATTTGCCCGGCACGAAGATTTGCCGGGATGACCTGATGGATGCGGATGCATTGATAATCAGGACGAGGACGAGATGTGACGAGAACCTTCTGGAGGGTACCAGGGTGAGGTTCATAGCGACAGCCACCATCGGAGATGACCACATTGACTTTCCATATTGCGATTCGCGCGGCATCATTGTCAGGAATGCTCCGGGCTGCAATGCCGGAGGCGTCACGGAATATGTTTTTTCGGCATTGTTCGGACTTGCATCGCGGCGGGCTATCAGCCTGCAAGGTGATACTCTAGGTATTGTCGGGGTTGGTCACGTGGGCAGCATGGTGGAGAGAATGGGACGAGCTCTCGGGTTCAAAGTCCTCAAATGCGACCCTCCGAGGGCTGAGGCGGAAGGCTCATACGGATTCTGCGACTTGGATACTCTTCTTGCTGAATCCCAGATAGTTACGCTGCACGTTCCATTGGACGAAACTACCCGTGGAATGGCGGACAGGGATTTCTTTGCAAAGATGCAGCCGGGTGCCTTCTTCATCAATGCTGCAAGAGGTGAGGTGGTTTGCGAAGATGCCCTGCTTGAGGCCATTCCGAAACTTGGGCCCGTCATCATCGATACCTGGAACAACGAACCGAATATCAATCTGGAACTGATGGAGAAGGCCGCCATTGCCACGCCGCATATTGCAGGATACTCCTATCAGGGCAAGCAGAACGGTACTTCGGCAGCAGTCAGGGCAGTTGCGCATTATTTTGGGATCACCCAGTTGTACGAGTTTTTCCCGAAGACGGAACTTGCAGAGAATGAGGCTGTGAAACTCGATTTGAGGGGGATGAACCAGGGGGAGATTGCCGCAGTGTTCCAGTACAATTATCCGATTTTTACGGATGATTTCATGCTCCGTCTCCATCCTGAGGATTTCGACAAGATCAGGTCGGAGTACAATTACAGGAGGGAAGTTTTCATTGATTGAAACCAATTTTAAAACCACATATTATGTTTGACCAGAATGATGTTAGGAAGATTGAGGAGCGCGGTTCCTCAGTTTCCGAGGTTGAGGCTCAGGTTGAGCGTTTCAGAAAGGGTTTCCCGTGGCTTGACATCGTTGCTCCTGCGACTCACGGCAATGGCATCAAAGTCCTTGGGGATGATGCCGCAGACGATGCTGTCGCCTACTATGAGAATGCTTCAGTAGCAGGAAAATGCAAATTTGTGCCGGCTTCCGGCGCGGCTTCCAGGATGTTCAAGGACATTTTCGCCGGACTTTCCTCGCTTGAGGAAGGCAAGGATCCGGGAGCCGGGTCTTCCGTTGGAAAGCTTGCTGAAAGCATCGGGAAGTTCGCCTTCTATACCCCTGCTATGTTCGGTACTCCGGAGGACAGTCCGGAATATCGTCGCGACGTGGCTGAAAAAGTACTCACCGGCAAAGGTCTCGGATATGGGTCCAAGCCGAAGGGAGTGATTCGTTTCCATAGATATCCGGACGGGGAATGCAGGACTGCATTTGCGGAACATCTCATTGAGGCCCAGGATTATATGCGCAATGCCGACGGCTCCGCCAACATTGTATTCACCATTTCCCCGGAGTTTGGAAAACTCTTTGAGGAGGCTCTCGACGAAGTCAGGGAGGCTTATGAGGCCAAGTACGGAGTCAAGTTCAATATTTCGTTCACCTGCCAGGAGAAATCCACCGACACTGTGGCCGTTGACCTCAAGAACAGGCCTTTCCGCACGGAGGAGGGCGAACTCCTGTTCAGGCCGGCCGGTCACGGAGCACTCATCTACAATCTCAATGCAATCGGTGACGAACTTGTATCCATAAAGAATATCGACAATGTCTCCAATGACAGGTTCCTTCCAGTTACGGCAAAGTACAAGAAGGTGCTGATGGGTGTAGCCCTCAGGCTCAGGGACAGGATTTTCGGATATCTCAATGCTCTTGATGCTGCCGGAAATGCCGATTGCTCCGCACTTTGTGACGAGATCGGGAAGTTCCTTGCCGATGAATTGAGCATAACATTGCCTGCCAGCGCCAGCCAGGCTGAAAGAGTGGCATTGCTCAGGTCCAAGCTTGACCGGCCTATCAGGGTCTGCGGTATGGTACGCAACCAGGGAGAGCCCGGCGGAGGTCCGTTCATCGTGAAGTCCGGGGACGGCTCAACCAATCTCCAGATTCTTGAGAGCGTCCAGATCAATATGGGCGATGAGGCGTCAAGGGAGATGCTTGCGGGAGCGACACATTTCAATCCAGTGGACCTCGTATGCTGCCTCAGGAACTACAAGGGGGAGAAGTTCAATCTCCTGGACTATGTTGACCAGGATGCCGGCTTCATCAGCTCCAAGAGCTATCAGGGCAGGGAACTCAAGGCACTCGAGCTTCCTGGCCTGTGGAACGGCTCGATGAGCGACTGGAATACTTGCTTCGTGGAGGTTCCTCTTGAAACATTCAATCCGGTCAAGGTCGTCCTGGACCTTCTCAGGCCGGCTCATCAGGGAGAATAATATGTCGGGACGAATCCTCAAATATCTGGCTTCTGCCATTTGCATTTTCTTTATGTCTGCCTGCGCGGTGGAGGATGACTCCTTGCTCCGGGATGATGATGTGCCTTGTACGGTCAAGGTCACCGGCATTGTGGCTGACGGAACTTCCAAGACGCCGCTGTCCTCCGTGGATGTAAGGCTTGAACTTTATGCGCCGGGCGCTTCCTCCGCCCATTCCTTTGTCTCGACGAGGACGGACGAGGGAGGAAAATATGAACTTGAAATTGTCTATAACAATTTGGAAGACAGATGCTTTGTCACCGTTCCCGCCTGCAGCCATCTTGGCATACGGTATCAGGAATACAAGGTGGAAGTCATGCTTTTCAAGGACAGTACCGGATATGATGGGGCGACATCAACTTTCAATGTCGGGAATCTTCCGATTATTCTGACAAGGGAATAGTCTGGTCATCGACAATAGCCTGCTTGCCCCCGGTGGATCTCCATTCGCCGGGGGTTTTTCCTGTGTACAGCCTGAACTGTTTGTAGAAATTGGATTTGTCTGTGAATCCGACCTTCCTTCCGATGCTTTCCAGCGAGGCTTCAGTATCGCGGAGGATGAGGTCTGCCGCATGCCTGATACGGACACGGTTGCGCCATTTGTAGAATCCCTCCGTGCTGACATTGTTGAAGTAATCCTGAATTTCGAAGATGTCCACGCCAAGTCCGTTGGCAATTGTCCTCATTGTAAATGGCCTCAATACATTGGTTTCAATCTCGGCCCATTGGTTTATGGATTTAGCAATGCCGGATTCATCTGCGGATGCCGTTTCGATATCACCGGCATTGTCCTTCCTGATATATCTGCGCTTTCTTGATACCCCGAAGAGGAAGAATTTCAATGGCTCCGGAATTCTTGCCCTGCAGACGGCCCTGCTTATGTTTTTGCGCATTGAATAGTTCATGATTTCTATTGGCCAGTTTCGGTTATTAAAAGAAAGAGGGTGACTCTGATGGCCACCCTCGTATTCTGTTGTCATGACGGAATTACCATCCGAGAACGTAGGAGAAAATGAGAGGGGCCACGATTGTCGCATCCGACTCGACAATGAAGCGAGGCGTATCGACGTCGAGTTTTCCCCAGGTGATTTTCTCGTTCGGAACTGCTCCTGAGTATGAACCGTATGAGGTGGTGCAGTCTGAAATCTGGCAGAAATATGCCCAGAGAGGTACGTCAGGCCACTCGAGGTCCTGTGCCATCATCGGCACTACGCAGATAGGGAAGTCACCAGCTGTACCTCCACCGATCTGGAAGAAGCCTACTCCCTGTCCACCGCAGTTCTCGCGATACCACTCGGTGAGGAAAATCATGGTCTCAATACCGTTCTTGATCATTGAGGTCTCGAACTCCCCGCGGATGCAGTGAGCCGTGAAGATGTTTGCAGTGGTGCAATCCTCCCAGGCCGGAACTACAATCGGGATGTTCTTCTCGCAGGCTGCAAGCACCCAGCTGTCCTTAGGGTCAATCTCGTAGTACTGCTCGAGGACTCCGCTGCGGATGAGCTTGTAAATCACCTCCCAAGGGAAGAGTCTTTCACCATTGGCCTTCATCTCGTTCCATACTTCAACGAGGTGATGCTCGAGGCGGCGGAATGCTTCCTCCTCAGGGATGCAGGTATCCGTAACGCGGTTCATGTGGTTGTCGAGAAGCTCCTTCTCCTGGGCCGGGGTAAGATCCCTGTAGTTCGGAACCCTGTAGTAGTGGTTGTGGGCCACAAGGTTCATGATATCCTCCTCGAGGTTGTTGGCTGAGCAGGATACGATCTGTATCTTGTCCTGGCGGATCATTTCGGCGAGTGAGAGTCCGATTTCGGCAGTTGACATTGCGCCTGCCATTGCAAGCATCATCTTGCCACCCTTGTTCATGTGCTCGTCGTAAGCCTTTGCCGCATCAACGAGAGCCGCCGAGTTGAAATGACGGTAATGATGGGTAATGAAATTTGAAATAGGTCCTTTTTCCATTTTCAATTCAGTTTTACTTTATGTCCCACAAAGTTAGCAAAGTCTTTTCAATTTAGGAAAGAAAATGATTAAATTTGCAGGCTGTTGAAAATTTGGACTCCGCGGCTTGCGGATTTAGGCCACGAAGATTTATGAGAGGATTGACTGATTTTGAAAAGATAAGTACTTTCGATACTCCGTTCTGGTATTACGATATGGATTTGCTGAGGGCGACGGTTGACAAGGCCGCCGCGCTTTCGGCCAAATACGGAATCGGGCTGCATTATGCCATAAAGGCCAATGTGGAACCGCGTATCGTGCAGTATATCAGCTCGAAAGGTATCGGGGCGGATTGTGTCAGCGGCAATGAGGTAGTGTATGCTGCCGGGAACGGATTCCGGCCGGACACCATCGTTTATGCGGGTGTGGGCAAGACTGACAAGGAAATCAATACCGCCCTGGACCTCGGCATCGAGGCCTTCAACTGCGAGTCCATAATGGAGATGCAGGTGATTGATGAACTGGCTGCCCGGAAAGGTGTCAGGGCCAGGGTTTCGGTCCGGATCAACCCCAACATTGACGCTCATACTCACAGATATGTGACTACAGGGCTTTATGAGAACAAGTTCGGGATTTCCCGACACGAGTTTGATGTTGTGATAAGTCTGCTGAAGAATGCCAGGGCATTGGATTTTGCGGGTCTTCATTTCCACATCGGGTCACAGATTACGGATGTCGAAGAGGTCTATTCGCTTGAATGTGAGAGGGCTGCGGAGATTGTGGAATATTTCGAGTCGAAGGGTTTGGAAGTCAGGAGCATTGACCTTGGAGGCGGCCTGGGAGTGAATTACGATGAGCCGGACGAGTTCCCTATGCCTGATTTCGAGGCCTGGCTGGGGACGATATCGGCCAAATTGAGAAGAAGGCCTGGGCAGAAGGTAAGCGTCGAGCCGGGCCGTTCACTTGTGGCCCAGTGCAGCTCGCTCATTACCAAAGTCCTCTTCGTCAAGAACGGAGAGACCAAGGCTTTCCTGATTATGGATGCCGGGATGAATGACCTGATCAGGCCTGCATTGTACGGGGCCTACCACAGGATTGACAACCTTACGGCATTGGCCCAAGGACGGGAGGAAGGCCTGCAGCAATATGATGTTGTGGGGCCGGTTTGCGAGTCGAGCGATGTCTGGGGTGCGGGACGTGACCTGCCCTACAGCCGCAGGGGTGACATTATGGCAATCCGCAGCGCAGGGGCGTACGGAAGCGTCATGAGCAGCCGTTACAACCTCAGGGACATTGCCCCGGCGGTGTTCTCTGATGACCTTGAAAATGATTAAAGAAAGATAATATGTTTGAAAATCTGTCGGAAAGGCTTGAGAGATCATTCAAGATTCTCAAGGGAGAAGGAAAGATTACCGAAATCAATGTTGCCGAGACTGTAAAGGATATACGCAAGGCCCTGCTTGACGCCGATGTCAGCTACAAGGTGGCCAAGGACTTCTGCAACCGCGTGAAGGACAAGGCAATGGGCCAGAATGTCCTTACGGCCGTGAAGCCTCAGCAGATGATGGTGAAGATTGTCCACGACGAGCTCGCTGACTTTATGGGCAGCGGCGCTTCGGACATCAATGTCAAGGGCAATCCGGGAGTCGTTCTCATAGCCGGTCTCCAGGGTTCCGGTAAGACTACATTCTCGGCCAAGCTGGCCAATCTCTGCCGCTCGAAGAAGGGCATGAAGGTGCTGCTCGCTGCCTGTGACGTATATCGTCCAGCCGCCATCGAGCAGTTGAAGGTGATGGGTGAGCAGGCCGGTGTCCAGGTGTATTCCGAGGACGGGGTCAAGGATCCGGTCAAGATTGCTCTCAATGCCGTTGCCAAGGCCAAGTCCGAGGGCATTTCCGTAGTCATTGTCGATACTGCGGGCCGTCTTGCGGTGGACCAGGAGATGATGGACGAGATTGCAGCCATAAAGAAGGCCGTTCACCCGACAGAGACCCTCTTCGTAGTCGATGCGATGACAGGTCAGGATGCTGTCGAGACTGCAAGCGCATTCAATGATGTCCTTGATTTCGACGGAGTTGTGCTGACCAAGATGGACGGTGATACCCGTGGGGGTGCCGCTCTTTCCATCAAGGCCGTCGTAGGAAAGCCGATCAAGTTCATTTCCTCAGGCGAGAAGATTGACGCCCTGGATGTGTTCCACCCGGCCCGTATTGCCGACCGTATTCTCGGCATGGGTGATGTGGTCACTCTCGTGGAGAAGGCCCAGGAGCAGTTCGATGAGAAGCAGGCCCGCGAGCTGAAGAAGAAACTAGTGAAAAACCAGTTCACCTTCATGGACTTCTACAACCAAATCCAGCAGATAAAGAAGATGGGCAACATCAAGGATCTCGCCTCAATGATACCTGGTATGGGCAAGGCCCTGAAGGATGTGGATGTGGACAACAATGCTTTCAAGAGCGTGGAGGCCATAATCTTGTCAATGACACCGTACGAGCGTGAGCATCCGGAGTGCATCAACGGAAGCCGCCGCAAGCGTATCGCGGACGGAAGCGGCACCTCAATTCCTGAGGTGAACCGTCTCCTGAAGCAGTTCGAGGGCACAAGGAAACTTATGAAGGGTGCCGTGGACGGTTCATTGGCCGCAAAACTTCGCAGGAGATAGTTTTTCTTTGGGTAAGCTACGGAACATATTTTCAAGGATTCTTCTTCCGCTGCTGTTCGTGTTCTACATCAGCGGGATAAGTCTGTTTCCGCATACCCATATCGTGGATGGAACAAGCATTGTCCATTCCCATCCGGCTCCGGATGCCGAACATCCGGATGATGGCAGTTATGTTACAATACAGATGCTCTCGAATTTCCAGGCCTGCGGGGTTGGAGAAGGAGTGCATCTCCCTGTTGTACAAGAGTTTACATTGCCGGAGCCTGCCGGACTCAGGGACATCTCTTTTCAGGCCCAGAAGTTCTATAAGTTATTCGGACTGCGCGCACCTCCTGTAGCGTAGCACCATCTTTCGCTTTGGCGAGGCCCAGGACCGGGCATAGCCAGGCACTTTGTCATCCCGACCGGGCGCTTTCTTCTGTCATCCCGACCGAGCGCAGCGAGTGGAGGGATCTATTCCCCGAATAACCAAATAGAACATTCTTAAAATGAAGACAATACTCCTGATAATATTGGGGGCCTTGTGCTCCGTGCCGTCCCTGACGGCAAAAGACAAAATCGTAGAATCCAACATACACGGCCACGTCATTGAGAAGCAGAGTGGCGAACACATTCCATACATTTTCATCAATCTCAAAGGGACGACAGTTTCCACATCAAGTGCCGTCAACGGGCATTATCACCTGGAGCATCTGCCGGAGGGAAAATTCATTCTAGAGGCCTCCGGAATAGGCTGGAAGACAGTTTCAAGGGAGGTCAATATCGTTGAAGGTGCCACTCTCGAGATTAATTTCGAGATGGAGGAGGACAATGTCCAGCTTGACGGCGTGGTGGTCTCCGCAAACCGTAGCGAGATAGCCAGGCAGATGGCCCCGACACTTGTAAACGTTGTGAATATGGAGACTTACGACCGGGTCAATGCCACCACTCTCTCACAGGGACTGGTATTCCAGCCCGGAGTCCGCATTGAGAACAATTGCCAGAACTGCAGTTACCAGCAGGTGCGTATCAATGGGCTGGATGGCCCTTATACCCAGATACTTATCGACTCCAGGCCAATCTTCAGCTCCCTTGCCGGAGTATATGGAATAGAGCAGATTCCTGCCAATATGGTGGACCGGGTGGAGGTGATGCGAGGGGGCGGTTCTGCATTGTTCGGCTCCTCCGCCATTGCCGGGACCATCAACATCATCACGAAGGAGCCGGCCAGGAACTCTGTCACCGCCGCCCACACATTGAGCAGCATTGGCGGTACTTCCGCATTTGACAACAACACTTCTCTCAATGCCTCCCTCGTTTCCGATGACAACAAGATGGGAATGGCAGTTTTCGGCCAGGTCAGGAACAAGGACGGGTATGACAGCGACGGGGACGGGTTCACTGAACTTACGCGCTTGAAATCCCAGACTTTGGGAATGCGCACTTATATCAAGACAGGGGTTTACAGCAAGTTGACCGCTGAGTACCATCATCTCCACGAGTTCAGGCGGGGAGGGGACAATATCAACCTTCCGCCGCACGAGGCGATGATTGCGGAACAGGTAGAGCACGGAATCAATACCGGAAGCCTGCGCTTCGACTGGTTCTCTCCCGATGAACACCATCATCTGAATGTATTCGCATCCGCACAGCACATCGCCAGGAACAGTTATTATGGGGCAGGCAAGGACCCGGATGCATACGGCAACACCAAGAACCTGACCTGGATGGCCGGAAGCCAGTACATCTACAAGTTCGGCAAATGCCTGTTCATGCCGGCGGACCTGACTATCGGCCTGGAATACAATGAGGATTATCTCAATGACAATATGTGGGGCTATGACAGGGTGACTGACCAGGTGGTAAGAATCGGCAGCCTCTATGCCCAGAACGAGTGGAAGAACAGGCAATGGAGCATTCTCATCGGCGGAAGGCTGGACAAGCACAATCTCATTGACGGGGTGATTTTCAGCCCTCGTGTAAACCTCCGTTTCAATCCTGTGGAAAATGTCAATCTCAGGGCCAGCTACTCGTATGGTTTCCGGGCCCCGCAGGCCTTCGACGAGGACCTTCATATTGACAATGTCGGAGGAACCGTTTCAATGATAAGGCTGGCGGATGACCTGAGGGTGGAGAAGTCGCAGAGCCTGAGCCTTTCGGCGGATATGTACCATTCTTGGGGAGCTTGGCAGGGCAACCTGCTCGTGGAGGGATTCTTCACCGATTTGTCCGACGTGTTCGCCCTTACGGAAATCGGCATTGAGGACGGAATCCTGGTCAAGGAGCGGCGCAACGAGTCTGGAGCCCGGGTCGGCGGGTTCAATCTTGAAGGAAAGATTGCATACGAGGACCATTGGCAGCTTCAGGCCGGCCTGACCTGGCACCGCTCGCTGTACAAGGAGGCTCATTCCTGGGCGGAGGATGTGGAGGCGACAAGGAGGATGTTCCGTTCACCTGACTTGTACGGCTATTTCGTGACTTCTGCCAGTCCTGTGAAACCATTGACATTGTCACTGAGCGGGACCTATACCGGCAGGATGCTTGTGGAGCATCATTCAGGCTACATTGAGCAGAACCGGACGGAAAAGACACCTGGCTTTTTCGACCTTAATTTCAAGGTTGCCTACGATTTCAAACTTTACCGCCACATCAATTTCCAGCTCAATGCCGGTGTGCAGAATTTCCTGAATGCCTGGCAGAAGGATTTCGACCAGGGGCCGGACCGCGACTCGGGCTACATATACGGCCCTGCCTCGCCGCGCTGCTTCTTCGCCGGGGTCAAGCTGGGGTGGTAGTCAGCTGAAGACATTGCCGGCCGGTCCCGGCCCGGTTGCTTCTCCCGGGGCGGGTACAGGCTGTCAGGTAGAGCCGGTTTGTCCCCAAAACGGGCCTGTTTGGGGACAAAGTGCAGTTTTCCCCCGCTTTGTCCCCGAAATGCCATAAATCGGGGACATTTTGCTGTTATCGAGGCATTTGTCCCGAAAAAGGGCGTTTCCGGGGACAAGAATGGGCTATTGTCACTTCCTTAGAGGAAAGAGACTGTCTATTTCATACTGTGTGAAACCGAGTATCCGGCGGATTTGGCCGTTGGACGATTTGAAATCGTAGTGCAGTGTGCGGGCTATGTCCAGTTTCTGGGCCTTGGTCAGATCTTTGACTTTGGGATTGCCATAACGTTCTTGGAGGACTTTTGACAGCTGGGCGAAAAGTTCGGCGTCCGTAAGGAAGTCATTGTCCCCGATTTCAGCTGCCAATCCGCTATATGCTTCTACATCCTTGCTCACTGCGTGGAAATAATGATGTGCATCCCGGAACATTGACATACCCAGTCTGATGGCACAATAAGATGCTGGCGTGATGAAATACTCTGAAAAGTTGAATGTCGGGTAAAGATCAATGTTCCATTCTGTACCGGAAGGAGATGTGATGTCTGATGAATCGTTGATGAATAGCCATCCTTCAGGAAAGTCCGGATTCTTGCAACGGAAAATCTTGCGCAGGTCGTGATTCCTGACCCGGGAAACAGGTATTCCCGCCTGCCCGAACAAGAAATAGCAACGCCCTGTGCCCCAAGGGTAACTGAAAGGCGAATAATTGGGGTTCGCTACATAACCGTTCCTGTTGACATACACTATATTGTTCCTCAATGATGTCAGGTCCTGTATTTCCTTGATTGCCAGGGTTGCCGCAGTTATTTCCGGGTAGTATCTCTTGATTCTTTTGAAAATATGTCTCCAGAATTGGTTAATGTTTTCAGGGTCGCCTGACAGAATGAAGTGAAAATGGTTGTTCATCACCTCAAAGGCCAGAACGTGGATGTTCCGGTGGAGATATGCTGCCTGGGCGATTACGTTCATGGCATAGGCCAGGTCTCCTTTGGAGGCAAATATGATTGGAGTGTCTTTGCCCGAAGTGTAAGCGTGGTAATAGGGGCCTTCATTGATGAATGCGGTCTCGCATCTTCTTTGTTTCTCTGTAAATGTGCTCATATTTGTTAATTCTTTGTTTGTCAAACGTATATTTTGTCCCCGAAACGGGCCTGTTTGGGGACAAAGTGCAGTTTTCTCCCGCTTTGTCCCCAAAATGCCGTGAATCGGGGACATTTTGCTGTTATCAGGGTATTTGCCCCGAAAAATGGCGTTTCCGGGGACAAACCGTGTTCACCGGTCTGGGCGCGTAATCCATAGCAGATCGCTGCAGGCTATCTGAAGCAAAAAAGCGAGCCAGGCGATATAACCTAACTCGCTTTGTGGACTCTCAGTACCACGGTGATCAAACTTATGGAATCTGGAAGCATTGTTTGCTCCAGATTACTGTGCGAATATAGGAAATACAGCTTGGAATTCCTACATTCGCAATATGGAAAAGCAGATTATCATTGACAAAATACGGACGATTGTCGAGAGGGAGGAGCCGGTTCTGCGCTCTCTGCCTGAAGACGTGATAACGGGACGGCTCAATGGCCAGGGACGGAGCATCAAGATGCTTGTCGGCCATCTGATTGATTCAGCGGCGAATAATCATCAGCGGATGGTGCGGCTGCATATCGGGCAGATTCACGAGCTGATGGTGGATGTCAATGCCCTCCGCCAAGAGCATGGTAGAGGGAAATGACTCCTTGGATTTCATCGTATTTGTCTGAGACCTCACGCAACTGGGCATCCAGCAGGGACTGCTGGGCGGTAAGAACCTCCAGATAATTGATGGAGCCGTGCCGCATCAGCAGGATTGTGCTGCTGACAGTGTTCTCCAATTCCGCAATCTTCCGGGCGGACAGTTCCAGGCTCTTCCTGGCCGTCTGCCATTGCTTCAATGCATCATTGACCTCCGTTCCGGCATCCAGAATCTTCTGGTTGAATGAAATCAGCGCCTCTTCCTGCCTGGCCTTGGAAATCTTCAGGTTCGCAATGTTCTTTCCCCGGTTGAAAAGCGGCTGCACCATTGAAGCCACCGCGCCCAGGAGCCAGCGTCCGGGATTGGAAATCGCATCTCCGGCACTGTTCGTCCAGCCTGCAGAGCCGCCCAATGTGATACGGGGATAGAAATTCGAGCGGGCCTCGTTGGTCGCATAGAACGCCTTCACCAGGTCATACTCCGCCACTTTGACATCCGGGCGGTTGCCCACCATCTCAAGAGGCACGCCGGCCAGATAACCTTCCGGGATATCCAGCGCAAGGTAATCCCCACGTGCAATGTCCTGTGGGACAATTCCCAACAATGAAGCAAAGGAATTCTCCAATGTGAAAATCTGCCTTTCCAATGTCAATATGGACTGCTCCGCCGTCAGTTTGTTGGCCTTCGCCTGGGAAATAGCCGCACTGTTGGTCTCTCCCGCCTCTTTCAATGCGGTCATCATCTCCACCGACCTTGTCCAGTTCACCACTGTCTCCCTTGTTATCTCCAACTGCCTGTCCAGCATCAGGAGCGAATAATAAGTTTCCGCGATGGTGGCAATCAGCCGGGTCCGGACTGCCTGACGGTAGGCCTCGCTCCGTTCCAGTGCGGCAAGTTCCTGCTTCCTGGCATTCCTCAGCCTGCCGAACAAGTCTATTTCCCACTCCGCACTGCCTCCCAGCGAATACGTCTTTGCCGCTTCGCCTCCGTCATAACTGCTCAGATTGCCCTGTGCGGAAGCTTCAAGTGAGGGCAGGAAGGCCATTCTGGACGCATTCAGGCTGGCGGAGGCCTCCTCCACTTTCAGGCGGGCTATCTTCAGGTCCGCATTGTTCTCCAGCCCCAGCTCTATCCATTTCACAAGCTGCGGGTCCGTGAACAATTCCCTCCACGAAAGAACTGCCAGGGAATTTGAGCCGGAGCAGTCCGCAGCCTCCCTGTACAACCCGTCCACGGGGAGGTCTCCAGGCTGTTTGTAAGATGTGTATATGCCGCAGCTGCTCAATAATACCAGACAAGCTCCGATTATTATGTTTCTGTTCATAAGTATCTCATTGTTAATATCTTGTATAATCTCAAACATTCTCCTTCGTCCTGTGGGACCTCTCCTGCAGACGCTGCATCACGGCGAAGAGGACAGGAGTGATGAACAGCAATGCGAATGTTCCTATTGTCATTCCGGCCGTAGTTCCGACACCGAGCGACTTGTTTCCGTTGGCCCCCGCTCCGGAGGAGAAAATCAGCGGCAGCAGGCCGACAATCATTGTAAGAGCCGTCATCAGGATAGGGCGGAGACGCTCCCTGGCTGCCCTCAATGCGGCATCATTGATGCTCATTCCCTCATTGCGGTAACGCTGCGCCAGCTCAGTGATGAGAATGGCGGTCTTGGCAAGCAGTCCGATTAGCATTATGATACCGGTCTGCAGGTAAATGTTGTTCTCCATCCCCAGAAGCCAGGTGAACAGGAAACTGCCCATAAGCCCGATAGGGACCGAAAGAATCACTGCAAGAGGAATGATGAAACTCTCGTACAATGCCGACAATATCAGGTACACGAGGATGATGCACAGTGCCATAATGATAATCGTGTTGTCCGTGCTGCCCGACTCCTCGCGGGTCATTCCGCTGAATTCATACCCATAGCCTGTAGGAAGATATTTGTCAGCCGTCTCGCGGATTGCAATTATCGCATCTCCGGAACTGTACCCGTCGGCAGGTGCTCCGTTTACGGCAATCGAGCCGAACATATTGAAGCGGTTGAGGATTTCCGGGCCGTAGGTCTTGGCCAGGGTGACGAACTGGCTTATCGGGGCCATTCCGCCTTCGCATCTCACGAAGACATTGTTCAGGGATTCCGGGTCCAGACGATATTCAGGGGCCGCCTGGATCATTACTCGGTAAACCTTGGAGAATCTGTTGATGTCGGAAGAATACAGTCCGCCGTAATATCCTGAAATGGTGGAAAGTATGGCATCCGGCTCGACCCCGGCCTTCAGGCATTTGGCCGCATCCACCTCGACCTTGTATTGAGGAAAGTCAATGTTGAACGAGGTATAGGCCATGCCTATCTCGGGCCGTTTGTTCAATTCTGCCACGAAGTCCTGTGTAACCCTATGGAAATCAGCGATATCTCCGCCAGCCTTGTCCTGGGTGTAAAGTTCGAATCCACTGGTGGTTCCGAATCCTATCACCATCGGAGGGGAATAGGCGAAGACATTGGCCCCCTTTATTCCTGCAGTCCTGCGATAGACCTCGGCGATTACGGAATCCACGTCGTTCCCTTTGCCCTTGCGTTCATCCCAAGGCTTAAGGCGGATGATTATCAGGCCGGCAGTCGAACTTTTCCCGGAAATGACTCCGAATCCGGGGTTCTTTGCATAGCTCTGTATCTGCGGTAAATCCTTGATGGCATTCTCCACCTCGTCCAAGATGGATTTGGTCTGGCTCAATGAGTTGCCCGGAGCTGTGGAAACGTTTATGAAGAACATTCCCTGGTCCTCATTTGGAACAAGACCGGTCTTCGTGCTGGTCATCGTGAATACCAGCAATCCAAATGCGACTGCCAGCAGGCCACCGGCAATCAGCTTATGCTTCAGGAGGAAGCCGACACCACGTCCGTAATGGGCCGTCATTGCGCTGAATGAAGCGTTGAAGGCTGTCTTGAAACGCTGCTGGAAGCCTTCGCTGTCCGGCTTCAATATCAATGCGCACAATGCCGGGCTCAATGTCAGGGCATTCAGGGCGGAGAGTCCGACAGCCACGGCCATTGTAACTCCGAATTGCTGGAAAAATACTCCGGAAGTACCACTGATGAATGTCACCGGGATGAACACGGCCATGAAGACGAGGGTACTTACAAGGATGGCGGTCGTGATGCCGTTCATTCCGTCCACGGTAGCCTTGTATGCGGATTTGTATCCGCTGTCCAGTTTTGCCTGCACGGCCTCGACCACGATGATGGCATTGTCCACAACCGTTCCGATGGAAAGCACCAGGGCGAAAAGAGTCAGGAGGTTGATGCTGAACCCCATCAGGGCGAGGGCGAAGAAAGTTCCAATCATTGACACGAGCATGCTGATTGTCGGAATCAATGTCAGCCGGCCGTTCTGCAGGAACAGATAAACTACCAGAATCACCAGCAGCATAGCCTCCAGCAATGTCTCAAGTACATTCTTGATAGATGCGTCGAGGAAGTCCTTGACATTCTGCGTGATGCTTATCTTCACCCCCGGCGGGAGACTTCCTTCCAGTTCATCGAACAGGGCCTCCACCTCGGTCGCTATTTCGCTAGCGTTCGAGCCAGCTATCTGCGTAATCATGCAAGTCGTGCCGGGATGCCCGTCCGCTTCTCCGTTCATGGAATAGTCCGCCGCACCGAGTTCAATCTCCGCAACATCCTTCATCCAGAGTACCTCCCCGTCCGGAAGCGCTCGTATGACTATATCCCCGAATTCTTCAGGTGTCTCGTACCGTCCCCGGTATTTCATCGCATATTGGAACGTGTTGCCGGAATTCTCTCCGAAATTGCCGGTAGGGGACTCCAGATTCTGCTTCGCAATGGCATCGGAAATGTCAGCCGGGGTGAGACCGTACTGAGCCATGCGTTCCGGACACAGCCATATCCGGATTGCATAGTCGGAGCCGATGACATCCACGCCGCCAACTCCGCTGATTCGGAGAATGCGAGGTACTACATTGATATTCAAGTAATTGCTTAAGAATAAGTCATCGAATCGGTCATCGCTGCTGTACAGGTTGAAAATCATCACTTGGCTGCTCTGCTGCTTGCTGACTTTCACGCCGCTCTTCGTGACCTCCGCCGGCAATTGTCCGCTCGCCTCAGAGACACGGTTCTGGACATTCACGGTCGCCATATCCGCATCGGTGCCCTGTTTGAAGTACACCTTGATGGTAGCATTGCCGTTATTGTCAGCATCCGAAGTCATATAAATCATGTTCTCCACACCGTTGATCTTCTCCTCCAGGGGAATGATGACGCTCTTCTGGATGGTCTGGGCATCGGCGCCGGTGTACGAGGCCTCCACCATCACGGTCGGGGTGGAAATGTCGGGATATTGCTCCACAGGCAGGGAAGAAAGGCCGATGATACCCAGAAGTACAATCACAATGGAGATTACGGCCGAGAAAATTGGCCGGTCAATAAATGTCTTGATAGTCATAATGTTACCTTATTTGTCCGCGGCTATTCTTGTCCCGTTCTTGAGAAGGCCGGCACCCTCGGCCACTATGACATCCCCGACTGACAGTCCTGAAGTGACGACGTAGGTGCTTCCGTCATTGACCGGATAAACGGAGATTTCCGTTGATTCGGCCGTGCCATCCACCACTTTATAGACAAATGTCCTGTCCTGGAGCTCGTATGTCGCCGCTTGCGGAATTACAATCACATTGTCCAGTTCGAAAGGGAAGACAATGCTGCCCGAGCCTCCGCTCAGCAATATTCTTTCCTTGTTTGGGAATATCGCCCTGACGCTTACGGCTCCGGTATTCTTTTCAATGACTCCGCTGATGGACTCCACCTTCCCCTTGTGCGGATAGGTGCTTCCTGTGCTCAGCCTCAGTTCCAGCTCAGGCATCGCCTTGATGGCATTGTCCAGGGAACCGTTCTCCCCGCTCAGACGCAGTACCTGCGTCTCCGTCAATGAAAAATAGACGTACATCTCCGAGTTGTCGGATACTGTGGATAAAGGAGTTGACATAGAAGGACTTACCAATGTTCCTGTCTTGTATGGAAGCGTCCCGACCACCCCGTCGGAAGGGCTTTTTATCAATGTGTAGGAAAGATTGTTTTCCGCATTTGTCAGTTGCGCCCTGGCCTGAGACAGGCGGGCCTTGGCACTTTTCAATGAAATTAAGGCAGTGTTGAGGTCATATTCCGACACGACTTCCTGCCCGAACAATGCCTGCTTGCTCCCTGCCACGAGTTCCGCTGCCTCCACTTCGGCCTGTGCGGCTTCAACATTGGCCCTGGCGGTCTCAACTTCGGCCCTGTACGGCACCTCGTCAATGGTGAAGAGTACCTGTCCCTTGCGGACATTCTCGCCCTCCTTGACCTTGACGGAAGTTATCAGCCCCGAAATCTGAGGCCTGATTTCCACGTCCTGCCTGCCCTTGATGGATGCCGAATAGGAGGTCTCCAGTTTCTTCCCTGTCAATGAAACGGTCATTGTGGGATATTGCCCTGCCGGAGCGTCAAGTAATTTGGAATTGTGATCGCCGCATCCTGTCAATGCAAGACCCGAACAAATTAAGACGGCTTTGCCGATTCTGCTCAAATTTGATTTTCTCATTGTCGTATTTTGATTTTTCCGGCGCACTGCTACAAAAATTCTGCTCATGCCACAGGTCAGTTTGGACTATTTCCGTGGACTTCTCTACCATTTTCGGGAACTTGAGAAATTTTTTCAATTTCTGGCTGGGAAGTGTCTTGACAGGGCCTGTTTTTGCAATAAGCCTGGCCAAAAAATCGAAACAAATGATAGACATTGGAATTGGTACATTGCCGGCCATGACGGGAGACAGGGTTACTGCCCACCGCTTCGGGGAAGATGTTGAAATTATCGGCCTTGCAGGACGCAGCCTGAACGGAAAAGGCATCCCGGATGTCTCAGTACCGCTCAGATTGGATGCATTCAATATAATATTGACCCTGGAAGGTTCCGCTCACGTGGAGGTCAATGCCGAGGAGTTCGCCCTGCGCCCTGATACGGTGCTTAACCTTATAGGTGTCAAGATGATACGTGAGTTTAGATTCTCCGACAACTACAGGGGATACCACATTATGGTAAGCAAGCGGTTTTATGATGAGATTTTCAGGGAGGGAAAGCATCTTACCCCGGAAACGACAATGTACAAGATTCATTGCCCGTTTGACAGGATTGAGTCGCAGGAAAGCCGTCTGCTCGAAGACTGTATCCTTGATGTTATTGGGTCCATCC
>JBJEBP010000003.1:0-4448 GCA_051870135.1 Candidatus Cryptobacteroides sp.
CCGTTCTTGATGCGTTGTCCGGTGAACCGTCCGTTTCAATAAGAGTCAACCCTTCCAAGGCAGGAAGTCCGGCGGAAATCTTCGGGAACCTGGTGGCTGGACCAGTGGAATGGAACAGGCACGCCGCCTTTCTTTCCGAACGTCCTGCATTCACTCTCGACCCGCTTTTCCACTCCGGAGCCTACTATGTCCAGGACTCCTCTGCAATGTTCCCGGGCAAGGCATTCCGGGATGTCCTGGAGACTGTCCTGGAATCAGGTGCAATCAGCCCGAAAGTCCTGGATTTGTGCGCCGCCCCCGGAGGCAAGACAACCGACATCTCGGCAAGCCTCAGGGAGATTTGCAAAGGTGGATACCTGCTGATTTCCAATGAGATAATGAAGCAGCGTGCTGCAATTCTCGCCGACAATGTGGCCGTGTGGGGAGACCCGGCTGTGGTAGTGACATCGGTTGACCCGAAGGCTTTCTGCGCATTGCCCGGCTTCTTTGACATTGTCGTGGCCGATGTGCCATGCTCCGGCGAAGGAATGTTCCGCAAGGACGATGAGGCCGTGTCCCAATGGTCTGAAGATAACGTGGCCCTCTGCCAGGCCCGCCAGAGAAGAATTGTCGCCGATGTATGGCCGTCATTGGCCGAAGGCGGCTTCCTGATATATTCCACCTGCACATTCAATTCCCTTGAGAATGACGACAATGTGGAATGGATTTGCTCCGAACTGGGTGCCGAGACAGTGGAAATTGATGCCTGCGGACTCCTGAAGACAGATTGCGGAGTGTCCCTGATTCCCGGTTTTGTCAAAGGAGAGGGACAGTATTGCGCAGTGTTGAGGAAGACCTCTTCATCTGCCGGTGTGCCCGTGTATTCCGGCCGTCAGCAGGACGGGTGGCAGAAACTTCCGGAGGCTTCGGCTTCCCCGCTCCGGTCCCTGATTGAAGGCGATATGGCCCTGCTTGTGAAGGACGGACATATTTTAGCTGTCCCTGAATATGTGAGAGGGATCCTGCCAATGATAGAGCCGTTGCGTCCGCTGACCCGCGGACTGTCAATGGGAATGTTCAAGGGCAGGGATTTCATACCGGATGCGGACCTGGCATTGTCATTGTCATTGCGGAGAGGAGTCTTCAATGAGTTTGAAGTGGACAGGGAGACCGCTCTCGCATTCCTCCACAGGGATGTCGTGAGACTCCCTGAGGCAGACAGGGGCCTGCTCCTCCTTGTGTACAGGGGCTTGCCGATTGGTTTCGTCAAGAATCTCGGCAACCGTTGCAACAGTCTCCATCCCCTGCACAGACGTATCAGAATGGATATTTGATTATATTATATGAACAGAATTTTTATTGCGACAGCCGCTCTTGCAATGTTGACAGCGGTTTCATCCATGGCCCAGGAACCCTCAAGCCAGGATTTCAAGGCGAGATATGAGACAATGGTTTCCAAACTCGGCCCTGCCGGAGTGGGCATTGAGACATTGATCAACAAATGGGAGGCTGCATATCCTGAAGATCTGGAGATGCTGGCAGCCAAATTCTCCTACTGCTTCAACAAGGCCCAGGCTACAAGTGTCGAGGTAAAGGATGCCGCGAAATATCTTGGAGAACAGCCTGTGCTCACGCTCAAGGATACCACTGGCAATGACATCAATTATTTCCAGGTCACCAGCTATGATGACGAACTCTTCGGGCAGGCTCAGAAGGCCATTGACAAGGCGATTCAGATAGCTCCTGACAGGCTTGACCTCCGGTTCCTCAAGACAGCGTCCCTCATCGGATATGAGAAGGAGAGCCCTGATATGGCATTGTCAAGTCTCAAGGGACTGGTGGACTACAATTTCACCCGCCATCCCAAGTGGGAATATCCCGGCGTAGAGAAAGTTGACGATGAGTTCTTTGTCGCCGCTATTCAGGAATATTGCTATCTTTTCTTCAAGTACGGTACTCCGACCTCGTTCGAGGCATTCCGCCAGCTTTCCGAAAAGATGGCGGCCTACAGGCCTTCGGATGTGCTTTTCCTTGACAATCTGGGATCATACTACCTGGTGGTTGCCAAGGACAACAAGGCCGCCCTCAAGTATTACAACAAGGTCCTGAAAATCAAGCCGGACGATATGACGGCCATCAAGAATGCCATTATCCTGGCAAGGAACGCCAAGGATGCCAAGCTTGAGAAGAAGTATCTGCCGATGATGATAAAATACTCGGAGGATGCGGCCACGAAGATGTCGGCCGAGAAACGCCTCGAGTTCCTGAACGGCTCAAAGTAGCGGACTTTTGAGGGTAGAGGCAGCCTCTACCCTCACTATAGCGACATAAGACTTTTCCAGCGGGCGGGAATAATCCTGTCCGCTATTTTGTCAGTGAACCTCATGCACCAGCCGGTGAGCAAAGCCGACATCACAGTACCCTCCCTGATGACATTCTCAGTGCTGTCCCCGAGAGGATTGCCGAAGGCAAGCAAGGCAATCGCGGCAGCCGCCACGACAAGGAAAATGTCGAAGCCGATTTTGGCATTCCTGAACTTCACACCGAGAAAGTCTGCCAATGCCGCGTCTGTCATCTCCCCGGCAAGCATCCAGGCATTGCCCTTGACCTCAAGACTGATTCCCAGGGCGGTGATCAAGATTGAGATTACCATCAGGATAACTCTCATTCCGTATGTTCCGGCCGAAATCCAGTCGAAAGCCCAGATAGCCAGATCGGTGAGAATGCCGAAAACCAATGCTGCAGGTATCTGCATAAGGCTTTCAAGCTTGAACTTGCTGCGCAGAAGCGCCATTTGGAGCAAGATGAAAAGCAGATGCATAAGTATTGTGTATTGTCCCACAGTCCCAATGTGGAAACCGAAAACGGTGAAACCCCCGATGAGGGATGCCACGTATGGAGGGCAGGACACAGGAGCGGTGCCAAGATCCGATTTGATGGACAACGCCACTCCGACAGCGACAAGGGCGAGGCCGACTGTGCCCGTCAGATATCTTGCAATCAATGATTCAGTATTGTTCTTCATATCCTTTTTCTATTTGTTGACTCTCCCTTTTCACAAGCGGAGAATAGCAAATATCGGCAAAAAATGCTAACTTCGCAATCCCGGCAACAAAAATCATCCGTCCGGGAAGAACAATTTGAACGCCGCCTCATTCATATCGGGAAAGATGAAGTTCCAGGGGAAAGCCGCGATGGTGACAATCGCCGTGGCTTCCTTCGTCATCATCATTGCCGTGGCCGTATCCGGTGGCTTCCGCCATGAATTGAGGAAGGGAATTGCGGAACTGTCAGGCGATATTCAGATTACGTCCCCATATATGGACTACATCGGGGAAGAACATCCGGTAACGCTGGGCACGGAACTGGAGTCAGCAATAACTTCCCTGGATGGCGTTGACCACATCGTGCCTGCAGTATACCGCGCCGGCATTGTCAAGGCCGGTTCCAATATTCACGGCGTCATTTTCAAGGGAATCCCGGGAGGGGGAGACAGCCTAAGGGTCAGCATACCTGGACGACTTGCCTCAATGCTTGGAATGAAGCCGGGTGACAAGATGCTGACGTACTTCATCGGAGACAAGGTCAAGGCCCGCCAGTTCACTGTCGGATCAATCTACGAGGATATCCTGGGCTCAGATGATAACCTTGTGGTTTATCTTGGAATTGAGGACATCCGCAGGGTCAACGGCTGGGGACCGGAGAAGGCATCCGCCATTGAAATCATCCTGGATGACAACTGGCGTTCCGCCGACAGGATGGAATACTTGACGGACGAGATTGGAGCGGAGATACTCTTCGGAGAAGGAACTGACACAATGATAGCCACTTCCGCAATCAGGCGCTATCCCCAGATATTCTCCTGGCTCGACCTCATTGATTTCAATGTGCTGATAGTCCTGGTGCTGATGGTGGCCGTAGCCGGCTTCAATATGATTTCCTCCCTTCTGATAATGCTTTTCCGCAATATTTCCGTCATCGGAACCCTGAAGGCCATGGGAATGACTGACAGGCAGATATCAGCGGTCTTCCTGAGGATATCATCATCCGCGACCCTCAAGGGAATGCTGGCCGGCAACATTCTCGCATTCCTGTTCTGCATTGTCCAGAATGCGACTCATTTTGTCAAGCTTGATCCTGCGAACTATTTTGTCTCGGCGGTGCCCGTGCATCTCAATGCACTCCAGATTATCGGAGCAGACTTGCTGGCCTACATTCTCATAATGCTTCTGATGCTTCTTCCTTGTCTGTTTGTATCCCGAGTGGACCCGGCGAAGACTGTCCGCGTGCAATAGTGTGGAAGGCATCGTAGTAATCTTCCATCAATGAAATGTAATTGATGGTCTCGTAGCCCTGGAATTTGCCGAGCTTGACGCTTTCGGCCTCCAGGATGCTGTCCTCCCTCATATCCGGAATTATGGCCACCAGGTCGTCCCACCTGCTGCAAGGCGCGCCTATGGACTTGGCAT
>JBJEBP010000004.1:0-4447 GCA_051870135.1 Candidatus Cryptobacteroides sp.
AATTACCTTGTCAAACCTCTCAATTGAACCAAGTTATTTTTTAAGCATTACTAACTATCTTTTCATTATATATTCCAATGCAAAATTCTCATTCGTTTCATGTTTTTCTTGCTGAAAATTTGCTCATTATTTGTAATTCAAAATAATTCTTCCTACATTCGCATCAGATTTGAAATACATAAGAGGAGGCAAGCTCTTATGCTGATAACAACAGGGTTAGAATAGATTAGATTCAAACCCTGTTTTTTTGTTTTAACGGGCGATGTAGCCTTAAGAAGCCGCTCCTTGCTCTCACTTTGCCAAACGAATACTTTTATGTTCAAATTTCAAATCTATTTAGCTATCAGCATAGATGAGCGCCTTTGCAAGGATTGCAAAGATGCCGTTCGCAAACCTTCCTTCGTAAGAGGCCATTTCAGGTTGGTCAATGGGAAGAAGGTTTACGTGAAAAGTCATTACCGTAACAAGTAGTTGACTGAATGCCGGGTTATAAGTCCGGTAGCATCCGCCGCCCGTTCGGGAGTCATCTGCCATCTGGCGGGTGGCTCCTTTGATTAACATAACTTCATTTTTTTAGCGTTTTTATCTGTTCAAACAATTCCCGTTTCTTCCGTGGCTGAGATTCCTTCGCCAATTTTTTCTCCAAATCCGCTATCTGCTTTGCTATCCGCTCCCGATTGTCATTCTCCGCAATCTGCTCCGCTAGAGTCTTTCCATCCCGGACTTGTATCTCTCCAATCTCCTTGACGATATTCTCCCAAACCGTGTCCAGATTCAGCCCCGAAAGTGTGATTACCGTCTCATCCGTCGGCTTCCAACTTGACCTGAACAGTTTTGTACAAAAAACTGCCAACTGAGTCTGAGCATTATATTGCAATGCGAACAAGATATTCTGTGGAATCAGGTTCGACAGCATTGATATGCTCTTCTCATCATATTCCTTCCGCTTCAACTGCACCGCCAACACATAGAATTCCTTGATATTCTCTCCTGACGCAATCGCCGGTAAAGTCGTGGGGGAAACCACAGCAACGATATCAATACGGCTTACATCCAAATCGAAACCGTCTCTTTGAGCCGGCTTCAACCCGAACTTCGCATAAATCGCCTTCTTAGGCAACTGCTTTCGTATCTCTGTCGTATTTGGCAATCCTAACATGGCATTATGGGGTTAGATCTCTCGTCTCGCGCTGCTCGCCCGAAATGACAAGAAAGCATATCAACTCAAAATCATCCAGACCTTTGATCTCCTTTGTGAAGAGTTCGTCCTGACAGCCTCCAAGGAAGCTATCTATATCACTTTCTTCCTTGACTGTGATTATGGATGAAATCGCAGAGCCTAACAGTTCAGAGTATTTCTGCATCTTCAATCCATCCTTGGTCTCGTTGTTGAAGGCCTTGCAGAGTCCCTTGTCAGGCTCCGCTTTGCCTTTGCAAAGGCTTCTGGATTTATCCAGAACTTCCTTTGGGGACAGATGATTGACAAGAACCTCTCCCTCCATTGAGATATAAACCATATAGAAAGGATGCAGTCTGTTCTTCTTGTCAATGTTTACGTCATTCATCCTGTTCTTCAGCACATAGACCACTCCCGGTTTCATCATGTCATTGGCCTTGACCACTGCGTGAAGCCCGTATGGAGTCATCTCCGTATCCTTGTGATGCTTCATATATTCCAGCAGATCAAGGCGGAATTCATTGAGTCCCAGATCCATAATCGAGACTCCTGAATTCATTTCCTCAATATCCACCACCTCTTCCTGAAGCCTTTTCAGCTGTGCCTTTCTATATTCAAGATCCCCCTGTTCCTCTGGTGATATGAGGTTGTCATCTCCAGTTGATGTCATCACGGAGACTTTCATTCTGGCCTCCACGCGGCCCTTCAAGTCGATATAATCATCAAGAGTCATATCCGGCCAATAGTTTACCAGCTGGATTACATTATTCTTTGAGCCGATACGGTCAATTCTGCCAAAACGCTGTATGATACGCACCGGATTCCAATGAATGTCGTAATTCAAAAGCCAGTCGCAGTCCTGAAGGTTCTGGCCCTCGCTGATACAGTCAGTCGCAATCAAAACATCGATATCTTCCTGAATATGAGGATAAATTGAATCCTTCTCTTTCGATATCGGAGAGAACAATGTCAGGACTTTGTTAAAATCCAGTTTCTCCTTGAGTTTCAATGTACTACGGGCTTCCACGTCACCTGTTATCAGGGCAACATTCAAATCGTAGGTATCCTTTATCTTTTGAGCAAGACAATCGTACAGATAGACCGCAGTATCAGAGAATGCCGTGAAAATTATAGCCTTCCTGTTGCCTTCATTGATAGGGTTGCGGAACTTATCATCCAAATCCGACATCAACTGCTGAAGTTTACTGTCGTGTTCAGGCGTAATATCCTCCAGCATATACAGAACCAGCCGCAGAGTTTCAAGATCTTCAGAAAGATACCGTCTCCAGGTAAGGTAATCCATATCATCCAGAAGTATCTTGTTCTTCTTTGTCCCAATGAACATATCATTGTCCTGGTCATCAATGTCCCAGTCATTTACGACTGCTTCCTCAACTGCAAGTACCGATTCCCTCTTGTCTATCTTTTCAACTGTAGCAGCGACTACTTTCTCTATTCTCTGTAGTGTGAGTCTGAATGAATTGACAGAGCTCTCCAGACGCTTGAGCATATTGATACTCATCAACCGTCTGATTCCCATTTCCCGGCCTTCGACAGATAGCCTGCGCCCCATCTCGTCATCCTCATCAACATACTTGTACATTGCACTCTTGAGAATGAATGCCGACGGTGTATATATGGCGAGATTCAGTTTCTGTAGTTGCTCGTATATTTCGTTGTAGTTTATTGCTTTAGGAAGATCTGTCAAGCACGGCCTTCTTGAAATAGGTTTAAGTCTTGTCGGGAATCTGCCTATTGCATTCGTATCATAGTAAGTCTCAATATGCTTCCTGCTCCTGGCTATTGTAACAGCATCCAGAATTTCAAAGAAATCAAAGTCCAGCATACTCAGGAGCCTTTTCGTCGTCCTTTCCCCATATGGAAGTCTTGACCAGATATTGTACTGTTTCTGGGCCTTACGGAAGATGTCATCAATTGAATTGTCAGTATTCAAAAGGCCATCGATATTGTCGGTTTCCCCTTCGTATGCAAGTTGCAGTTGATTCTTAAGATCGTTGAATCTATTGTTGACTGGTGTGGCAGAAAGCATCAGTACCTTCGTCTTCACGCCAGACTTTATGACCTTGTTCATCAACTGGAGATAGCGGTTTTCCTTGGGATTCGCATCATCTCCGGACACTTTTCCTCCATTACGGAAATTATGCGACTCATCTATGACCACCAAATCATAATTACCCCAATTGATATGGGACAAATCCATTCCGTTTGTCTGTCCTCCTTTCCTCGACAAATCCGAGTGGAAAAGTATATCATACCTGAGCCTGTCCTTGGCAATCGGATTGTTCACATAATTACTACGGTAGGTAATCCAGTTGTCATTCAACTTCTTAGGACACAGCACAAGTACTGACTTGTTCCTGTTCTCATAATATTTTATGACTGCGAGAGCTGTAAATGTCTTTCCAAGACCAACACTGTCAGCAAGAATACACCCGTTGTATTTCTCAAGTTTATTTATGATAGCAAGTGCAGCATCTTTCTGAAAATCATATAGTTTATTCCATACTTGACTACTCTTGAAACCTGTAGCCTCATTCGGCAGCACATCTTCAGAAATATCATTCAGAAACTCCTTGAAAATATTGTACAGTGTGATGAAATATATGAACTCCGGAGCATTCTCTTTATATACGTTCGATATATTGTCAATTATCTGTTCTGTAACGTCCTCGAACTGCCTTTCATCATTCCAAAGTTCATTGAAATCGCGGATATAGCTTTCTGACATAGGAGAGGAAAGGCGGATAGCACCAGGACATAGATTATTCCCTCTCTCAAGGCCGAGTTCTGTAGTAGTAAACTCATTGAAAGGCATGTAGACGTACTTGTCTTCCGGATTGGCGCAAGTCAGGAAACCATTCACAGACCCTCCGGAAACATTGGTCCTGAATCTTGCCTTCTGACGAATCCATTCCGCACACTCACGGGCAATTGCCCTTTGGGACATCTTGTTCCGCAGTCTCAACTCAAAGTCAGAACCATATAAAGTTCTTTCCCGCTGGAGTTTCGGAATAAAGAACTCCCTCTTCTGTTTTGTACCGCCAAACTCTTTTGTGAATGTCGGAGAGGTGAAAATGAATCGGAATTCGTCAATATTATCCAATTCATTTTTGAGTGCCTCAAATGCATAAATGGAGAAACAGGCGGCCGCGACGCTGACCTTTCCTCCCTTCCTGAGCTGAACTTTAAGGTCATCCGCCACCGTATGCGTAATGTTGTCAAACTGTTTGATGTCGTTCATATCGCCCT
>JBJEBP010000005.1:0-4432 GCA_051870135.1 Candidatus Cryptobacteroides sp.
AGTCAGGACACAAGAAAGTGTACAGCGAGAAATTCCCGTAACTGAGCAGGTGGATTCGCTCGAACTTCTGGAATTCGTCCCCGGGTCAATCTCGGCTTTGAAGGCAATGACAGGACTCGGCTACGAACTCGTGCTGGCATCCAACCAGGACGGGCTTGGCACCGACTCTTTTCCGGAGGATACCTTCTGGCCTGCCCACAACAGGATGCTGTCCACTCTCGAAGGTGAGGATGTGGTATTCGCAGACCAGATAATTGACAGGACCTTTGCCTGCGAGGGGAGTCCGACGAGGAAGCCGGGAACAGCATTGTTCGGGAAATACCTCTCCGGGGACTATGACCTGGCTGCAAGTTTCGTCATAGGTGACAGGGAAAGCGATATGCAGCTCGCTGCCAATCTCGGTGCCACCGGATTGAGAATTGACCCTTCCAAGCCGAAGGAGAGCTGGAAGGAGGCGGTCAGCAGAGTGCGTTGTGCTGCGAGAACCTGTTCATTGAGGCGAACGACGTCCGAGACTGACATCATTGTCAATGTTGACCTTGACGGGCTGGGCCGGTCCAATGTTGACACCGGCCTGAAATTCTTTGACCACATGCTTTCCCAACTCATTCATCACGGCGGTATTTCATTGGAACTCAGTTGCAAAGGTGATCTTGAGGTGGATGAACACCACACTGTTGAGGACGTTGGCATTGTGCTCGGGGAGGCATTGCTCCGTGCGCTCGGGGACAAGAGGGGAATCGACAGGTACGGCTTTGTGCTTCCGATGGACGAATGCAGGGCAATGTGTCTCATGGATTTCGGGGGCAGGAGCGAGCTGGTCTGGGATGTGGAATTTACAAGGGAGTATGTTGGAGATGTGCCTACGGAGATGTTCCGTCATTTCTTCAAATCCCTCTCCGATTCGCTCAGGTGCAATCTGTATATCCAGGCCAGGGGTGAAAACAATCACCATCTTGCCGAGAGCATTTTCAAGGCTTTCTCGCGGGCTTTGCGCCAGGCCGCTCACCGCAATGTTTTCAGTTATGATCTTCCGTCCAGCAAAGGTTTGTTATGATAGCGATAGTCAATTATGATATGGGCAATCTCCGGTCTGTAGAGAATGCCTTGGACAGGCTCGGCTGTGAGTATGTGCTGAGTGCTGACCCGGCCGTCATCAAGGGGGCGGGCAAGGTTATTCTGCCGGGGGTCGGCAATGCAGCCGAGGCGATGCTGAAACTGCGTGAGAGGAATCTTGTCAATGTAATCAGGGATTTGCGCCGCCCGGTTCTCGGCATCTGTGTGGGGATGCAGATTATGTGCAGGGATTCCGAGGAGGGGCCGGCGTCCTGCATTGGCATTTTCGACAGCCACGTAAGGCGTTTCCCGGAAAACCCCGGGGCGAAGGTTCCGCACATGGGCTGGAATTCCATACGGAATCTCGAGGGCAAGTTGTTCAAGGGACTTGGGAGCGGCTCGTTCGTGTATTTCGTACATTCATATTATCCTGAACTTTGTCCTGATACCATAGCCACTTGCCGTCACGGGGATTTGATGTTCAGCGCAGCGCTAAAGTACGAGAATTTTTACGGGACCCAGTTCCATCCGGAGAAGAGCGGGGATGTGGGGTATAGTATATTGAAAAATTTCGTTGAACTATGATAGAAATAATTCCTGCTATTGACATTATAGGAGGCCGGTGCGTGCGTCTCTCGAAAGGAGAGTATGCCTCGAAGAGGGTCTATGACGCATCCCCTCTGGATATGGCAAAGGCTTTCGCGGATTGCGGTGTCGGCCGGATACATATTGTGGACCTGGATGGCGCGAAGGTGTCCAATCCGGTGAATCTCAGGGCATTGGAGGAAATTGCATCGAAGGTGGACATTGATGTGGAATGGGGCGGAGGAGTGTCCGGAGAGGAAGCCTTGTCAATGGTTTTCAATGCCGGGGCGGCGCAGGTGATTGTCGGCAGCGTGGCAGCATTGAAGCCGGAACTTTTCGGGCAGTGGCTGCTGCGTTTCGGTCCCTCCCGCATTGTACTCGGAGCAGATGTGAGGGACAGGCTTATTGCCGTGAAGGGTTGGCTGGAGACTACGTCAATGACAATTGACAGTCTCCTGGAGCGTTTCCTCCCAATGGGCCTGAGCCAGGCGATTGTCACTGACATTAGCAGGGATGGAATGCTGCAAGGACCTGATACTGAACTATATGTTGGCTTGCAAACGAAATATCCCACCATAGATTTCACTGTCAGCGGAGGCATCAGCTCAATGGATGACATCCGGGCGTTGGACGAATCAGGGCTGCGTAAAGTCATTGTCGGAAAGGCAATTTATGAGAACAGAATCAGTATGGAGGAAATTGGGAAATGGTTACGAAAAGAATAATACCCTGTCTGGATGTGAAAGACGGACAGGTGGTCAAGGGAATCAATTTCCTTGGCCTGAAGGAAGTCGGGGATGCTGTCGGGATGGGTGTGAAATATTGCAGGGAAGGGGCGGACGAACTTGTTTATCTCGATATCAGTGCAACATTGGAAGGCAGGAAGACATTCGCCTCGCTGGTCGAAAGAATTGCCGCAAAAATCAATATCCCATTTACTGTCGGAGGCGGTATCAGCGGCCTGGATGATGCCTCAAGGCTGCTGGATGCCGGTGCGGACAAGATTTCCGTCAACAGCGCCGCAATAGCGGACCCTTCATTGATTGACAGGATAGCGGCCAAGTACGGCAGCCAGTTTGTTGTCTGCGCCATAGATGCCCGCAATGTGGACGGGCGCTGGATCTGTACTACTCACGGAGGCCGCAGGGATACGGCGCTGGAACTCTTCTCCTGGGGCAGGGAGGTGCAGGAAAGGGGTGCGGGGGAGATACTTTTTACCTCTATGGATAATGACGGGACGAAATCCGGCTATGCCTGTGAGGTGTATTCCGCCCTTTCAGAAATGCTTTCCATCCCGATTATCGCGTCCGGTGGGGCCGGTTCAGTTCAGGATATCATTGACGTGTTGACCGTCGGCCGAGCAGATGCGGCATTGGCTGCGAGCATTTTCCATTATGGCGAAGTTGGCATTGCCGAACTCAAGCATTCGCTTGCGGAAGCCGGGGTGCCTGTAAGGATATAATATATAGAATTATGGATTTCAAGGATTTCAATCTGACCAAGACCGGTGACGGCCTGCTGCCGGTGATAGTCCAGGATTCGAGGACATTGAAGGTCCTGATGCTGGGATATATGAATGAGGAGGCATATAACAAGACCCTGGAAACCGGCAAGGTGACTTTCTGGTCGCGCGGACGCCAATGTCTATGGACCAAGGGCGAGACTTCCGGCAATTATCTGGCAGTCAGCCGGATGTATCCTGACTGTGACAATGATACCCTGCTCGTGCAGGCCATCCCGGCCGGCCCGGTCTGCCACAGGGGTACGACGTCCTGCTTCGATACGCCCGAGGATGAGGGCTTTATCCGACTTCTTCAGGATGTGGTAAGAAAACGCCATCAGGAGATGCCTGAGGACTCATATACGACCCGACTTTTCATCAAGGGCATCAAGAAGATTGCCCAGAAGGTGGGAGAGGAGGCGACCGAGTCCATTGTCGAGGCTGTGGATGGCAACCGTGACCGCTTCATCTATGAGGCTTCCGACCTGGTTTACCATTTCCTTGTGCTGCTGGAATCAATGGACTGCTCGCTTTCGGATATCGAGAGGGAACTCAGTTTGCGGCACCGGTGATTCGGCAGACATTTCGGGATCTGGTTATATTGCGTATAAATATAGATTATTTTTGATTTAAGGATAAAATTTGAATAATTGTCATAATTTCTTTTCATTTATTGATTTTTGTTTGTAATATTGCAAAGTGAAATGTTTTAGAAACTTGAGTCATTTTCACATTTTAACGGAACATTAACAAAAAGTTAACAATCTTCATAGTTTTTTTAATTGATGAAGTTGCGGGCTATAATACAGAAACCGTTCTTTCAGTGGCTTGCCGTTATACTCGGCGATCCATTGACCTCACCGGCGGGCATCACAACCGGATTCCTTTACCCTGAAATTCAAGTCGGGGGGGGGTACTATAAGATTGTAAATCAATACTTTATCAATTTAATTAGGCCTGCGTGCAATACACGCGGGCTTGTTTAGTTATACCATGTAACACCAAATCAAAAACCAATAAATAATGATGAAGAAACAATTATCTTTCACCTTCACAGCTCTGTTCCTGCTGGTGGCGGGGACAGGCTGCACCGAGGATGAGTACAGATTCAGGCTTGCTGAAGACCCTGGGTTTGTAGAGAATCCGGTTGTCGCAGTGAGAGCTCTTGATGGGGACAGGTGGATTGATGGCACTCTGGACAATGCCTCCAGGACTGTCAGCTTCGAATTCCACGTGGCACCATCGCTCGAGGCCATTGTCCTCGATGTAGAGCTCGCGAAGAACTCGGCC
>JBJEBP010000006.1:0-18498 GCA_051870135.1 Candidatus Cryptobacteroides sp.
CGAACTTCTCGAACTTGTAAATGAGAAACGCATCCCGATGTCCAGAATAGACGACGCTGTCCGAAGAGTGCTCCGCCTCAAATTCCGTCTCGGACTTTTCGATGCGCCGGTATGGAGCGAGGACGCATTCGACCGCTATGCCTGCGAAGACTTCCGCAACGCATCCTACCAGTCCGCTGTCGAGTCAATGGTACTCCTCAAGAATGAGGGCGGCATTCTTCCGCTCAGGCAGGGTGCAAAGATTCTTGTGACCGGGCCTAACTCCAACAGCATGAGGACATTGAACGGCGGATGGTCATACTCCTGGCAGGGTGATGCCGCAGACCGCTATGCAGCCGGTTACAATACTGTATATGAGGCACTTGTAGTCAAATTCGGGCAGGCCAATGTGAAATGGGTTCCGGGTGTAAGCTACGAGGGTGCCAATTGGCAGAATGAGAGTGCTCCGGACTACGCTTCAGCAGTCCGTGCCGCTGCCTCTGCCGATGTCATCGTCGCCTGTGTAGGAGAAAACAGCTACTGCGAGACCCCTGGCAATATCAATGACCTCAATCTCTCTGCAAAGCAGAAACAGCTCGTCCGCGAAATTGCGGCTACCGGCAAGCCTCTGGTTCTCACTCTCAATGAGGGCCGTCCGAGACTCATCGGTGACATTGAGCCACTTGCGGATGCGGTGGTTGACATCATGCTCCCGGGCAATTACGGAGGCGACGCCCTCGCAGCCCTTCTCTCCGGGGAGGAGAACTTCAGCGGAAAGCTGCCTTACACCTACAGCAAGCACGCACACGCCCTGCATACATACGATTACAAGGTCAGCGAGAATGTCCAGACAATGGAGGGACTTTATAACTATGACGCAGTGATGGATGTCCAGTGGCCGTTCGGTGCCGGTCTCAGCTATACCGAATATGAGTACAGCGACTTGAGGCTGGTATCCGGAAACGAGAACTTCAAGTCCGGCGAGACTCTTGAGTTCGAGGTTACCGTGAAGAATGTAGGCGACAGGGCTGGAAAAGAAGCCGTTCTGCTCTATTCCAGTGACCTCGTGGCGAGCGTGATTCCTGATGTCAGGAGGCTCCGCCAGTTCACCAAGATTGCCCTTGAACCGGGTGAAAGCAAGACAGTACGCCTCGCATTCCCTGCCAATGAACTCGCATTTGTCGGACGGGACGGAAAATGGAGGCTTGAGAAAGGTGAGTTCAGGGTTGCCTGCAGCGGGCTTTCTGTTATGCTGAACTGCACGGAGACTAAGGTGTGGGATGAACCTAACATTTGATAATCAATATCTTATAATATGAAATTCAACATTGCCAAAAGTTTGTTTGCCGTAGTTCCGGTCATTGCTATGATGACTGCTTCATGCGGCGGTTCCGGCAGCCAGGATGCTACCGGTGTCGAGGTGCCTTCGGAAATCCAGGTCGGCTCGGCAGTGCTCAAGATGGTTGACGTTGAGCCGGCTTCATTCACTTCCGGCATTGCACCTTCAGGTCTCAAGGCCGAGGGGGCGACTGTAAGACAGGTAGTACTCTCCGGATATTCAATCAGTGCTGCACCGGTCAGCCAGGAAGTCTGGACGGCAGTGATGGGCTCCAACCCTTCATCCACTCAATCTCCTGAACTTCCTGTTGATATGGTCAGCTGGAAGGATTGCCAGAAATTCATTGCCAAACTCTCCAAGATGACGGGCATTCCTTTCTCGATGCCAACCGAGGCACAATGGGAATGCGCTGTCCTTTCCGGCAAGAGTTCTGTCGTCGAGAAGTTCGTGGAGATGTGTGCCGATACCTTTGTGGATACACCTGCACAGGAACTTGTTATCGACCCTGTGGAAACAGGGAATATTACCCAGAAGGTTGCCCGCCAGAAAGCTTTGAGGACTGTCTGTGAAGACTATACCAAGTCTCCTCTCTATACATTCCACGTCGTGGTAAATACAAAAGTGCCTGTAACAGAGGAGATTAAACGTGCTTTTATAGACAAGGACCCGCTCCGTGAGAATGTTTCGAAGAGCGAGACAATCAAGGTTGGGAACCAGGTAATCAATATGATTGGTGTAGAAGGCGGCACATTTGAGATGGGTGGAACCAAGGAGCAGGGCAAGACAGCCGGGGATGATGAAAAACCTGTCCACGAGGTAACTTTGAGCGGTTTCGAGATTGCCCAGACGGAGGTTACGGCAGGTCTCTGGCTGGAGGTTATGGGAAGTCTTCCTTACGGCAACAAGGACAGCGAGCCGAACAAGCCTGTCGTCAATGTCTCCTGGTATGACTGCCAGGAATTTATCCTGAAACTCAATGCCTTGACAGGCAGGAAGTTCCGCCTCCCGACCGAGGCTGAGTGGGAGTTTGCTGCACGTGGTGGAAATTATTCCCGCCACACTACATTGTCCGGTTCAATCTACACTGTACAGGTGGCGGCCTACATTGAGAATGCATCCTCCAAGGTCGTTCCTGTCAAGAAGTATCTTGCCAATGAGCTCGGAATTTACGATATGTCCGGCAATGCCTGGGAATGGTGCCAGGACAGCTATGCTCCTTATAATGAGGCTTCTGTTACCGACCCTTATGTCAATGAGCCCGGCGAGATGCGGGTTATGAGAGGCGGCAGCGCAGCTTCCAGATGGGATGCCTGCCGGGTTTCCAACCGCTCCGGAATCCCGGCTTCCGCAATGAAGGGGACCTTCGGATTCAGGCTTGCTTTGTAGTGCAGGCTGTCTTTTGACAATACGTCTTCAATAATACTAGGCTGGCTCAAAAGCCTGTCATATCGAGCGAAGCACGCAGTGCGTAGTCGAGATATCTATTAATAATCAAGCTGTTATACAGATCTCTCCACTCGCTTCGCTCGATCGGGATGACAGAAAGGATTTTTGAGCCAGTCTTATTTATATTTTTTGGATAAATATTCATAATATAGTGCCGTAATGTTTTGAAGATTGATTAAGAATCATTATCTTTGGCTGATATTTGATACGGATTTTTAATCTAAAGTCAACGTATGAAACATATTTTATTGCCGGAAGGCTGTTCTGAGAGGAGGCTCGTGTTCTATCTGTCTATGGAAGAATACGTTGCCGCCAATCTTGACCGCATAGCCGGAGAAGGTGGAGAGGCATTTTTCATGTGGCAGGTTCCACCGACAGTCATTTTCGGCCGCAACCAGGTCATGGAGGCCGAGGTCAATATGCCCTACTGCAAGGAGAAGGGCATCCAGCTTTACAGAAGAAAAAGCGGCGGAGGATGTGTCTATTCTGACAAAGGCAATATAATGCTTTCCTTCATAACCCCTTCCACAGACGTGGCCGCCACATTCGAGAGGATATTGGAACGTCTTGCGGAGTCACTCAGGAAAGCAGGTCTCAATGCTGAAAGATCCGGAAGGAACGACATTCTCGTCGATGGCAAGAAGGTTTCCGGCAACGCGTATTTCCTCCAGCCCCGCTCCAGCATTGTTCACGGCACAATGCTGTTCGACTCCGATTTCGATGAACTTGTCAGGGCCATTACCCCGTCCGAGGAGAAAATCAGGAGCAAGGGCGTCGCTTCTGTAAGGCAGCACGTCACCAATGTCCGACCTTACTTTGAAAAGGCTGACGATTGGGTCAGGAAACTCTCTGACATTGAGGCATATAAGGAATATCTTGTAGGCGAGTTCTGCTCTGCCGGCGATGGCGTCATTGACAGCATTACCCTCACTCCTGAAGATGTCAGGGAGATTGAGGAAATAGAGAAGGGCTATCTTGACCCGGCATTCCTGGAGGGCAGGAACCATTCCTGGTCAGTAAGCAGAAAGGCCAAGATAGAAGGGGCCGGCGAGATTATCGCCGAGCTCGAACTTGACTCCGGCAACATTGCGAAGTGCCACGTGGCCGGAGATTTCTTTGCCCTGAAGGAGGGCGTTGACGAATATCTAAATTTGCGTCTGGCAGGTTGCCCGGACAACAAGGAGGATATCATTGCAAGGCTCGCCGGCGCTGACCTGAGTCAGTTCATAGCCGGGCTGACCACAGATGATTTCACAGGAATATTAATAACCAAAGATTGAAATATGGAAGAGAATCTCAAGAAAACCTGTCTCTATGACAGCCACGTTGCCCTGGGGGCCAAGATGAGTCCTTTCGCAGGATTCATTATGCCTATCCAGTACACCAACATAACCGACGAGCACAATGCCGTCCGTCACAAGGTCGGAATGTTCGACGTTTCCCACATGGGAGAGGTCTTCATCAGCGGACCGGATGCTGAGAAGTATGTGAACCACATCTTCACCAACGATATCCGGGGCTTCGAGCCCGGCAAGGTGCTATACGGAATGATGCTCCATCCTGACGGAGGAGTGGTTGACGACCTCCTCGTCTACAGGGAGTTCGAGCCTGACCACTTCCTTCTTGTCATCAATGCCGCGAACATTGACAAGGACTATGCTTGGATGCTCTCACAGGCAGGGGGATACGACGTGAAGATTGACAACCAGTCTCCGGTATGGGGCCAGATTGCAGTGCAGGGTCCTGAGGCAGAGAAGATTGTGACCGAGGTTCTCGGTCTCGGCAAGGCTGCCGACCTTTCTTTCTACACCTATTATGAGTCAGAGTGGAAAGGCGCGAGAATGATTGTCAGCCGTACAGGCTACACTGGAGAGGACGGATTCGAGCTCTACACCGACATTGAGGGGACAAAGGAAATCTGGAAGATTCTCCTTGACGCAGGAGTTGCCCCTTGCGGACTCGGCTGCCGTGACACCCTCCGCTTCGAGGCAGGCCTGCCGCTTTACGGAGACGAACTCTCAGACGACATTACCCCTGTCGAGGCCGGGCTCGGTATGTTCTGCAAGCTTGACAAGGAAGAGTTCATCGGAAAGGATGCTCTCGTGCAGCAGAAGGCAGAAGGCCCGAAGAAGAAACTCGTGGGTATCGAACTTCAGGACAAGGCTATTCCAAGAGCTACCTATCCTGTTGAGACAGAGGCTGGTGAGCAGATTGGCGTGGTGACTACCGGCTATCATTCAATATCCCTTGACAAGAGCATCTGCTTTGCATTGGTCGATGCCGCATACGCTCCTCTCGGCACTCAGGTTATGATCCGCATCAGGAAGAAAGTCTTCCCTGGCATCGTTATAAAGAAGCGTTTCTATCAGACAAACTACAAGAAATAATAACATTTAATATCAATAAACTATGAGCAAAATCATTGAAGGTCTCAAGTACAGCGAGACACACGAGTGGGTAAAGGTTGAAGGCAATGTTGCCGTTATCGGAGTTTCCGACTATGCGCAGAAGGAAATGGGCGACATCACTTACGTTGATATGCCTGACGTTGACGACGAGGTTTCCAAGGAGGAGGAGTTCGGCGCTCTCGAGAGCGTGAAGGCTTCCAGCGATCTCGTATGCCCTGTAAGCGGCGTTGTAGTCGAGAAGAACGAGGCTCTGGAGGATGCTCCTGAACTCATCAACCAGGACCCTTACGAGAACTGGATTATCAAGGTGGAGATGAGCGACGCTTCCGAGCTCGACTCACTCCTCGACGCTGCCGGATATGCCAATCTTATCGGCGAATAATCAACATTGAACCGGCAACTTATGTCAACATTCTCATATTTTCCTCATACAGAGGATGATATAAAGGAAATGCTGCAGCGTATAGGGGTCTCCTCACTGGATGACCTCTATGCTGATGTGCCAGCCGAATTCGTATTCAAAGGCCAGTATGACCTTCCGGATGCAATGTCGGAGCAGCAGATCCGCGAGCATTTCGCAGCCCTTGACAGCCGCAACACGAAACTCAAGATTTTCGCAGGCGCCGGGGCGTACGACCATTACACTCCTTCAGTCGTGCCTTATCTCGCCGCAAGGTCCGAGTTCAGCACGGCCTATACTCCTTATCAGGCTGAGATTTCCCAGGGAACCCTCCGCTATATCTTCGAATACCAGAGCATGATATGCGAGCTTACCGGAATGGAGATTTCCAATGCATCAATGTATGACGGCCCTACAGCCGCAGCCGAGGCAATGTTCATGGCAATGGCCTGCACCAAGAAGAAGACCAGGGTTCTCCTTTCCAAGACTCTTCTTCCGAATGTCCGCAGGGTTGTCGAGACCTACGCCGGATTCCACGGAGTGCAGCTCGGCAACATTGCCCAGAAGGATGGCCAGACCTCTCTTGAGGCCCTCAAGGCCGAACTTGCCGCAGGTGACGTGGCCGGTATTATTGTTCCGGCTGTGAACCGCTTCGGCATTGTAGAGGATTTCACAGGATTCGCCGAGGCAGTACACGAGGCCAAGGCCATTGTCGTTGAATACTGCGACCCGTCCGTCCTTGCCGTGATCAAGACTCCGGGAGAATGGGGATTCGACGTGGCAGTCGGCGACGGGCAGTCACTTGGCCTGCCGCTCAATTTCGGAGGTCCTTATGTCGGCTTCATGGCCTGCAGCAAGGAGCACGTGCGCAAGCTGCCGGGACGTATTGTCGGCCAGACCGAGGATGCTGCCGGAAGGCGTTGCTTCGTGCTTACCCTCCAGGCCCGCGAGCAGCATATCCGCAGGGAAAAGGCTACCAGCAACATCTGCTCAAACGAGAGCTTGATGGCACTGTATGTGACTATCTATCTGTCACTTATGGGACCGGAAGGAATGCACAAGGTCAATTCTCTCTCATATTGCGGAGCCCATTATCTCCACGACGAGCTGCTCGCCACGGGCAAGTTCGAGGAGGTCTTCGACAAGCCGTATGTCAAGGAATTCGTACTCAAGCCGCTTGTTCCGGTGGAGAAACTCCAGCAGGCTCTTCTGGATGCCGGCTACTTCGGAGCTCTTGCCACTGAAGAGGGCTATGTCAGCTTCTGCGTGACTGAGAAGAGGACAAAGGCCGAGATTGACGGCCTCGTAAATGTTGTGAAAGGACTTTAACCAGGGGAGGACATTTGTATGAAATATTATGACAAACTGATATTCGAACTCTCCAAGAAGGGGAGAACAGGTTTTTCTCTTCCCGGGAATGAGTTCTGCGCAAGCCGCAATGGCGGAGTGAAGCCGGCCGGCTGCCTCTGCAATGCTCTTCCTGAGAATCTCAGGCGTTCCCAGGCTCCAAGGCTTCCTGAGGTAGGCGAGGTGGATGTCGTAAGGCATTATACCAATCTCTCCCAGATGAACTTCGGAGTCGATACCGGATTCTATCCTCTCGGAAGCTGTACGATGAAGTACAATCCGAAAATCAATGAGGAAGTGGCCTCAATGCCGGGCTTCGCCGCCCTCCATCCTCTCCAGCCGGAATCTACCGTACAGGGTGCCCTGGAGGTATATTACAATATGGAGAAGTCCCTTGCCGCCATCACCGGAATGTCAGGGTTCACGTTCAACCCTTGCGCAGGTGCTCACGGTGAGCTGACCGGACTTATGATTATGCGCAAGTACCACCTCCTCAGGGGTGACCTGAAGAGGACCAAGGTGATTGTGCCGGACAGCGCGCACGGAACCAATCCTGCCAGCGCAGCCGTCTGCGGTCTCGATGTAGTCGTAGTGAAGTCCAATGCTGATGGACTCGTGGATGTGTCTGATCTCAAGCCTCTCCTCGGGGACGACATTGCCGGAATCATGATGACCAACCCTAACACTCTCGGCCTTTTCGAGCGTGAGATTGGCGAGATTGCCAAGCTCGTTCACGAATGCGGAGGTCTTCTCTACTATGACGGAGCCAATATGAACCCTCTCCTCGGTGTCGTACGCCCGGGAGATATGGGATTCGACATCATGCACCTCAATCTTCACAAGACATTCTCCACCCCTCACGGTGGCGGCGGTCCGGGTTCCGGTCCTGTCGGTGTGGCTGCAAGGCTTGAGCATTGCCTCCCTTGCCCTCGCGTCGTGAAGAAAGAAGACGGTACATTCACGGTTCTCCACGGCTCAGGGGAGTCTGCCGGCTATGTTTCCGGGTTTATGGGCAACTTCGGCATCATTCTCAGGGCTTACGCGTACATCCTTTCGCTCGGTCACCAGAATCTTCTGCTTGCCGGAAAGTTTGCCACAATGTCTGCAAACTACATCAAGGAGAGCCTGAAGGATTGCTACAAACTTCCAATTCCGTCAATCTGCAAGCACGAGTTCGTGTTTGACGGTCTCATCAATGACGGTGCCCACGATGACGTTCCGGGTGCAACCACTCTCGATGTGGCCAAGAGGCTGCTCGACTTCGGTTTCCACGCTCCGACGATTTACTTCCCTCTGCTCTTCCACCAGACCATAATGATTGAGCCTACGGAGACAGAGTCCAAGGAGACAATCGATGCGTTCATCGAGGTGATGAGGAAGATTGCGGCCGAGGCTGCAGAGGATCCTATGATTCTCAAGGCTGCTCCGCACAATGCTCCTATCAGCCGTCCGGACGAGACCAAGGCTGCCCGTCAGCCTATCCTCAAGTACTGGGATGCATAGTTTTGTAACATTATGAGAATTACGATAATAGGTGCCGGCCCCGGCGGTTATGAGACCGCCGTGGCCGCTGCCGCCAAAGGGATTGAGGTGACTATCATCTCTGACGGCCCAGTCGGCGGAACCTGCCTCAATGAAGGCTGTATCCCGACCAAGTCTCTCTGCCGCAATGCCGAGGTTCTCGAGGACCTGCGCAGGGCTGAGGAATTTGGTATCGGAAACGCATCCTGGACATTTGACTTCTCCAAGGCTGTGGAGCGCAAGAATGCTGTCATTGACCAGCTCAAGGGCGGTGTGGAGTTCCTTCTCAAGAACAAGCTCATCCGCCTCGTCTATGGCAAGCCTGACTTCAAGGATGCCAATACGGTTGTAGTCACTCCGGCTGACGGGGGAGAGGCCGAGGAAATCACATCTGATTACATCATCATTGCAACAGGTTCTGTATCAGCCTCATTGCCGATTCCTGGAGCAGACCTCGAAGGTGTTATCACTTCCAGGGAAATCCTCTCGCTGGACAAGGTTCCTGAGCGCCTCTGCGTCATCGGAGCTGGTGTAATCGGACTGGAGTTCGCCTCGATTTTCAAGAGTTTCGGCTCTGAAGTTTCTGTGGTCGAGTACTGCAAGGATATCCTTCCCCGCTTCGATACTGACCTGGCCAAGAGGCTCAAGCAGGCACTTGGCAAGAGGGGCATCAACATTGAGACCGCAGCCGCTGTCCAGAGCATTGAGAAGGACGGCGATGTGCTGAAAGTCAAGTACTTGAAGAAGGACAAGGAGTTCGAGGTTGAGGCTGACAAGGTGCTTATGGCTGTTGGCCGCAGGCCTAATGTGAAGGCAATGAATCTTGATGCCGCGGGCCTGGAATGGTCGCCGAAAGGCATTGTCACAGACTCTGACATGAGAACCAATGTTCCGACTATCTTTGCAATCGGCGATGTCCGGGGAGGTATGATGCTGGCCCACGTTGCTACATTCGAGGGCTACAGGGCATTGAACGCCATCATTGCCGACAATGGCACTCCGGGCTCGGCTAAAGGAGTTGCTGACGGTATCAATCTTGACATTGTTCCTGCAGCGGTGTTCACCTATCCTGAGGCGGCTACGGTCGGCATGACGGAGGATGACTGCAAGAATGCAGGTATTCCTGTGCGCTGCCTGAAGTCTTTCTTCAGGTCCAATGGCAAGGCTCTCTCGATGGGCGAGCCTGAGGGATTCTGCAAGATTGTCGTGGCTGCCGAAGGCGCTGAAAATCCGGGCAGAATCCTTGGCTGTCATCTCTTCGGTGCGCATGCCTCCGACATTGTCCAGGAGATTGCAGCATTGATGAATACTGGAACGGACATTGAGAAGTTCAAGACTGTTATCCATGCTCATCCTACTCTTACCGAGGTGCTGCAGACCGCGGCGCATTCATAAGGGCGCAATAAGCGAAAAGAGAGGTTGACCTTCTGGTCGGCCTCTCTTTTAATATTGTAGCAAGAAGTTCAGGCTTCTTCCGTTTGTAGATGCCCGGTCGAGCCGGGCTTGACGAATTTTTAGGCTTTTGCCTGCTTCTGCGGATCCTTGAAGAGAATCATGAACAGGACTCCGACCACGAGGGCATAGCCTGCGAAAACGTACCAGGCACTGCTCCAGGATGGTTCAGCGGCATTATAGACGAAATGGTTCACTACGGCCTGGGCGCTCAGGGTACCGATTGTGGCACCTATGCCGTTGGTCATCAGCATGAAGAGACCCTGGGCACTTGAGCGTATCTTTTCGTCGGTCTTCATATTGACATAGAGAGAACCGGAAATGTTGAAGAAGTCGAAGGCCACGCCGTAAACAATGCAGGAGAGGACGAACATCCACACGCCCGGTCCGGGGTTGCCGGCTCCGAAGAGACCGAAGCGGAATACCCAGGCGAACATTGCTATGAGCATCACCTTCTTGATGCCAAAGAATTTCATCGCAAAAGGAATCAGAAGGATGCAGAGCGTCTCGGACAGCTGGGAGATTGAGATGAGTGCATTGGCATTCTGCGCTCCCCAGGTGTCGGCGAACTCAGGGATTTCCTTGAAATGGGTGATGAACGGATTGGCGAAGCCGTTGGTAATCTGGAGGGAGACGCCGAGCAGCATTGAGAAGATGAAGAAAATCGCCATGTCTTTCTTCTTGAACAATGTGAATGCCCTCAGGCCGAACACGTCCACGAATGAAGGTGTGCCTTCGGAAGCCTTGTTGACAGGGCAGGCCGGCAATGTGAGTGCATAGAGGCAGAGCACGATGCCGAGGATACCTGAGGTAATGAACTGATTGTAAGTCATCTGGAACTGGACCCCGTCAATCTTCATGAAGTTCACGAAGAGCATGCTGCAGATGAAGCCGACAGTTCCGAATACCCTGATTGGAGGGAAGTCCTTCACCGTGTCAAGCCCATATTTCTCGAGACCTGAATAGGCTACGGAGTTCGAGAGGGCGATGGTCGGCATATAGAAGGCCACGCTCAGGGAATAGAGAGTGAAGAGGGTTCCGAACTGGACTCCCGCTCCGGCACTCATTCCGTAATATCCTGCTGCCAGCATTGCAAGTCCAGCGAGACCGTGGCAGATGCTGAGCACCTTCTGGGCCGGGATGAATTTGTCGGCTACGATGCCCACAATCGCCGGCATGAAGATGGAAACGATGCCCTGCATCGCATAGAAGAGGCCGATTTTGGGCCCCATGCCCACTGAGACCAGATAACTTCCCATTGACGTGAGGTAAGCTCCCCATACGGCATACTGGAGGAAGTTCATGATGATCAGCCTGATGGTGATGTCTTTATTTTTCATATTGTACAGTGATTATTTCCAATAACGTACGCAAATGTAAGGTTTTTGCCGTAATTTTACTAACTTTGAAAGTTGGAATCATTTATATTTTGTCAATGAAATTTGTCAAGACAGCACAGGATCCACAGTCCGGGGCGCGTTGCGGAGTCATCACGACCGACCACGGACAGATTGAGACACCTATATTCATGCCGGTCGGAACAGTCGGCTCGGTGAAGGGAGTCTATCACAGGGATCTGGAGGAAGACATCCGGGCCCAGATAATTCTGGGCAACACATATCATCTCTATCTCAGGCCCGGCCTCGATACATTGAAGGCTGCCGGTGGCCTGCACAAATTCATTTCCTGGGACAGGCCGATATTGACGGACAGCGGCGGCTTCCAGGTTTTCTCATTGACCGGAATCCGCAAACTTTCTCCGGACGGCTGCACATTCTCCTCCCATATTGACGGGTCGAGGCACACGTTCACGCCGGAGAACAATGTTGATACACAGCGTATTATCGGAGCCGATATTATGATGGCTTTCGATGAGTGCTGCCCCGGCGACGCCGATTACAACTATGCGAAGAAATCCCTGCTTATGACCCAGAGCTGGCTGGAACGCTTCCTGAAGCGGTTTGACGAGACCGAACCTCTTTACGGATACAGCCAGACGGTATTCCCGATTGTTCAGGGCTGCGTTTATCCGGAGCTCAGGAAAATGGCCGTGGAACATGCCGTGGCCCAGGAGAGGGAAGGTTATGCCATCGGCGGACTCGCAGTGGGAGAGCCTACGGAGAAGATGTACGAGATGCTGGAACTTGTCTGCCCGATGCTTCCGGATGACCGTCCCCGCTATATTATGGGCGTCGGAACCCCGGCCAACCTGCTGGAGGGCATAGCAAGGGGAGTGGATATGTTCGACTGCGTGATGCCTACCAGGAACGGACGCAACGGAATGCTCTTCACCTGGAACGGCATAATGAACATGCGCAACAAGAAATGGGAGAATGACTTCTCGCCGCTCGACCCGGACGGGGCTTCATTTGTGGACCATACCTATACCAAGGCATATCTCAGGCATCTTTTCATTGCCGGGGAAATGTTTGCCGCGATGATAGCCAGCGAGCACAATCTCGCATTTTACCTCGACCTTGTCCGCGAGGCCCGCAAGCATATTGCCGCAGGCGATTTCAAGGCCTGGAAAGAGGTGACGGTCAAAAGGATAATGACAAGACTATAAAGATTAGAATATGTTTCCTGCCAAACTGGACAGATACATCATAAAGAAGTTCATTGCAACCTTCTTCATTGCACTTCTCCTCATTATCGGAATCGTGATAATTTTCGATATCAGCGAGAAGATTGATGACTTCGTGGCCAAACAGGCTCCCCTGAAAGCCATTGTACTGGATTATTACGTGAATTTCATACCGTATTTCATGAATATGTTCAGCCCGCTCTTTGTGTTCATCACGGTGATTTTCTTCACCTCCAGGCTGGCTGCCAACTCTGAAATTATCGCAATATTGTCCTGCGGTGTGAGCTTCCACAGGATGATGGTGCCTTACATATTCTCGGCTACCATAATCGCTCTTATGTCATTGGGACTCAATCTCTACGTCATACCCCGGGCGAATGCCCAACGACATGTTTTCGAGGCGCAGTACACCAAGAAGAAGGCGCAGGCAGGGGAGAGGAACATCCATTACCAGATTGCCCCGGGGCAGTTCGTTTATGTGGAACAGTTCAGCAAATACAACAAGACCGCATACAAGTTCACCCTTGAGACGATTGAGGACAACCGCCTCGTGTCCAAGATTTCAGCCGACAGGGCAGTGTGGAACGAGAGTACCGGGGGCTGGACATTGAAGAAATATTTCATCAGGGAATTCGATGAGGGTTCCATTGAGGACAAGGTTCGCTGCGGGGAACAGATGGATACAGTCATCAGCCTGACTATCAAGGACTTCGAGAGAAAGAAAAACACCGTTGAAGATCTGGATTACAAAGCTTTGCGTGAACTTGAGGCCGTGCAGGAGATGAGAGGGGACGCGAATATCAAATACACCCAGATTGAGAAGCACAACAGGTTCTCCCTCCCTATCTCCGCATTCATTCTTACAATTATGGGAGTTGCCCTGTCCTCAAAGAAGAAGAGAGGCGGAATAGGCTGGAACCTTGCCGTCGGCATTGCCCTGAGCTTCTCGTACATTCTCTTCATGAAATTCAGCCAGATGTTCGTGTACACTGGACTGATGCCGCCTTGGATTGCCATCTGGCTGCCTAATATAATATTTACAGTCGTGGCAGGAGTGCTTTACAAGATTGCACCGAAATAATTCAACCAAAACCATCCTATATTATGGCACAACACAGCTTATCCCCATTGAGGCGGACTGTAGTCGGAGTCCAGTTCATGTTCGTGGCCTTCGGCTCCACCGTTCTAGTACCACTTCTTACAGGACTTGATCCTGCGGTAGCCCTTCTTGCAGCCGGACTCGGCACATTGCTGTTCCACGCTGTCACCGGCGGAAAAGTTCCGATTTACCTCGGCAGCAGTTTCGCATTCATAGCTCCTATCATCAAGGCTACCGAACTCTTCGGACTCGGGGGAATGTTCTGCGGCCTGGTGTCAGTAGGCTTGGTATATATGCTTATGAGCCTGCTGGTCAAGTCTTTCGGCATTGACCTTATCAAGCGGCTCTTCCCGCCTGTAGTGATCGGCCCGGTCATCATTCTCATTGGTCTCTCCCTTGCGGGAGCGGGTGTAAACATGGCCCAGGAGAACTGGATTCTCGCCATTGTCTCGCTGGCTGTCGCAGTTGCAGCATCCATCTGGGGCAAGGGAATGATAAAGCTAATCCCGGTTGTCTTCGGCGCCCTTGCCGGCTATGTAGTGGCATTGATATTCTTCAGGGACTCAATGGATTTCGCTGCTGTCAGCAATGCTTCCTGGTTCGCTTTCCCGAAGTTGGCCAAGATGTCATTCTCCTGGCAGGCAATCCTCTTCATGGCCCCAGTGGCCATTGCGCCTATCATTGAGCACGTTGGCGATATGTATGCCATCAGCTCCATCGCCGGCAAGGATTTCGTGAAAGACCCTGGCCTGCACAGGACAATGCTGGGAGACGGTCTCTCCTGCGTTCTTGCCGCATTCCTTGGTGGTGCCCCTATCACCACCTATTCAGAGGTTACAGGTGCTGTTTCCCTGACCAAGGTCACTGACCCGTCGGTGCTCCGCATTGCCGCCATTTCTGCCGTAGTCCTTTCCGTAATCGGCAAGGTAGGCGCTGTAATCCAGACGATTCCGAGCGCGGTACTCGGCGGCATCATGCTTCTTCTCTTCGGCTCCATAGCCTCCGTGGGCATCAGCAATATGATTCAGGCCAAGATTGACATGGGTTCGACCCGCAATCTCATCATTGTGTCTCTCATTCTCACAATCGGAATTGGCGGGGCCATCATCAGCGTCGGCTCCTTCACTCTTTCAGGAATCGGTCTCGCATCCCTCGTGGGCGTTATTCTCAACCTTATCCTGCCTGAGGACAAGAAAGAAGCTGCTGAAAAATAGAAAGGGGCTTTCCCGAACACCAATTGAAATATGAAAGTAAAAATTGTAAACAAATCTTCATTTCCATCCCCGGCATACGCCACTCCGCTGTCTGCCGGGATGGATTTGCGTGCCAATATCACCGAACCCATAACATTGGAGCCTCTCCAGAGGGTTCTCGTGCCTACGGGCCTGTATATCGCTCTGCCTGAGGGTTTTGAATGTCAGGTAAGGCCCCGCAGCGGGCTGGCTGTGAAGCATGGAATCACTGTCCTCAATTCGCCGGGCACGGTGGATGCGGACTATCGCGGGGAGCTCAGGACCCTCCTTGTCAATATTTCCGACAAGGCCTTCGTGATTGAGCCGGGCGAGCGTATCGCCCAGATGATTGTCTCCCGCCACGAGCACGTGGAATGGGATGAGGTCGAGGTCCTCGATGAGACTGAGAGGGGAGCCGGCGGCTTCGGGAGTACCGGCGTCAAGTGAATTGCCATTCCGACCGGGTATGGCTTCTCTGTCATTCCGACCGAACTTCTCTGTCACCTCGACCGAACTTCTCTGTCATCTCGACCGAGCGAAGCCTTTCTGTCATCTAGACCGAGCGAAGCGAGTGGAGAGATCTAAATAATGAAAACAATGGAAATCAACGAGTTATACGATATCTTCAATAGATGTGGAAAAGTGACCACCGATAGCCGCAAGGTTGCCGGTGGCGAACTTTTCATTGCCTTGAAAGGCGAGAATTTCGACGGCAATCTATATGCTGCCAAGGCTCTCGAAGCAGGAGCCTCCTACGCTGTGGTAGATGCTGATTCCCAGGCGGTTGCATCAGCAGGGGATTACCTTGATGCGGAGGGGCGCAGCCGTATTGTCCCGGTTCCTTCGACATTGGCGGCATTGCAGGCCCTTGCCCGTCATCATCGTGAAAATGTCCGTTCGCCGAGACTTCCGGTCATAGGCATCACGGGTACCAACGGCAAGACCACGACAAAGGAGCTGATTCGCACCGTACTTGCGGCAAAGTTCAATGTGAAGGCCACCGAGGGCAATCTGAACAATGATATCGGCGTTCCGCTGACCCTGCTTTCCTTCGGGCCTGAGACTGAAATCGCCGTTGTCGAAATGGGAGCCAGCCATCCGGATGACATTGAGAAACTTGTCAAAGTCAGCGAGCCGGACTATGGCATTATAACCAATGTCGGCAAGGCCCATCTTCAGGGTTTCGGCTCTTTCGAGGGAGTGAAAAAGGCCAAGGGAGCCCTTTACGACTATGTTTCCGCCCACGACGGGGAGGTGTTCATCAATGCCGGTGATTCCGTCCTTATGTCAATGGCGGAAAGCCGTTCGGGTATGGTCTTGATTCCATACGGTATTGACAATGACGAGGTTGAAATATTGCCGGTGACACCGGAGGAGCCGTTCCTCCGCCTTCGCTTCCCTGACGGCCGGGTTTTGAATACTTCATTGGTCGGTTCCTACAATGGTGCCAATGTCCTTGCCGCCCTGTGCATAGGCCGTCATTTCGGAGTGGATGAAGATGCTGCATTTGCGGCAATTTCCGCCTATACACCGTCCAACAGCCGTTCCCAGATGGTCAGGACAGCATCCAATACTCTGGTTGTGGATGCCTACAATGCCAATCCTTCCAGTATGCGGGCCGCCCTGGAAAATTTCTCATTTATCGCCGCACCACACAAGTCTGCTCTTCTTGGTGATATGCGTGAACTTGGCGAGGATTCGGTAAAGGAGCATCTGGAGATTCTCCGTCTTGCCGTCTCCATTGGCCTGGAAAAACTCTGCCTCGTAGGCGATGAATTCCGTAAAGCCATTGATTCAGAACAGGTTGACATCCCGTCAGACATTGAATTAAAATGGTTCCCGGACTCCGCTACCCTGGCCACAGCTCTCCACGATGCGCCAATTTCCGGCAATGTTATTCTCGTCAAGGGCTCGCGCGGGATTATGATGGAGAAGGTTTTGGGGGAGGTGTAAGTTCTGGAGGAGTCGAGATCGCTTGATAGATATGACAGAAAAAAGGGCTTTTCAGACAGCCCCTTTTTCTTGTTTATCGTCAATTTTCCTGAACAACCACTTGGCTCCTAGAGCGATGAGATAGCCCCAAAGGCTGCCGACAATGGCGCCGACGAGGATATCACCGAAGTAGTGTTTTCCTACGAACATACGGCTGATGGAAACCAGGGCTGCCCAGATGTAGATGCCTTTAATGTAGCCTTTGTAGGTGTGTGTGGTGTCGTATCGGAAGCAGGTTGTGGTACAGGCTGCGAAACCGAATGCATTGGCGGCGTGTGCGGAGAAGAATCCGAAGAGGCTGCCGCGTGTTTCCAGGACATGAAGTCCGTGAAGCACCATATTGTCGCTGTAGCATGGACGAAGCCTTGCAACGGAATATTTCAGGAGATTTGAGGTTTGGTCGCAGGCCAGCAGGCAGAGGGCGGCACAAACTATGGAAATCAAACCTTTCTTCCAGCCAAGCCTCCTGATGAGGAAGAATGCAGTGACCGCATAGAGGGGAAACCACACCGTCTTGTCTGAGAAAAATATCATGAAATGGTCGGAGACAGGAGCGTGGAAACTGTTGATGAACAGCGTCAAAGCCTGGTCCCAGTTATGAAGAATGCCCCAGAAATGTGTCATATTCCTTGAATTACGCCAACCTTCTTTTAAACTCGCGCTCCTCTATATCCGGCTGTCATCGTTCAGTGCCTCCCAGAGCATATCCTTAAGCTCAGGGATGCCTTCTCCGCTGATAGACGATATCAGCACGCACGGTATGTCCTTCGGCAAGGTCCTCTTGATCCTCCTTTCTGACTCCGCATCAATGATGTCGCATTTCGTAACTGCAAGAACCCGGTCTTTGTCAAGCAGCTCCGGATTGTACATCTCCAGTTCCTTGAGCAGTACCTTGTAACTCTCCTTCACGCTCTTCTCTTCCGCAGATACCATGAAGAGCAGCACCGAGTTGCGTTCGATATGGCGGAGGAAACGCAGTCCGATACCCCTGCCTTCGTGCGCCCCCTCGATGATACCCGGGATGTCTGCCATCACGAACGACTTCTCGTCCCTGTACCGGACAATGCCGAGGTTAGGTTCAAGTGTGGTGAATGCGTAGTTTGCGATTTTCGGCTTGGCGGAGGTGATGGTGGCAAGCAATGTGGACTTGCCGGCATTCGGGAATCCGACCAGGCCGACATCAGCCAATACCTTGAGTTCCAATATGAACCATCCTTCCTGTCCTTCCTCGCCAGGCTGTGCATAAGTCGGGGTCTGCTGGGTTGCGCTCTTGAAATTGTTGTTACCGAGGCCTCCTCTTCCGCCTTTGCAGAGAATCTTCTCCTCTCCGGCCTCCATCATCTCGAAGAGTTCCTCCCCGCTCTCCGCATCCTTGACTACGGTTCCGACAGGGACATCAATGTAAATGTCCTTGCCCTGTTTTCCCTTGCACAATGCCGCTCCGCCCCTCTCTCCGTCCTCAGCCTTGATAACCTTCTTGTACTTGAGATGGATGAGCGTCCAGAACTGCGGATTGGCCCTGAGCACAATGTGGCCGCCCCGTCCGCCGTCACCTCCGTCCGGCCCGCCCTTGGGCACATACTTGGCCCTGTGCAGATGAACCGAACCGGCCCCTCCGTGTCCCGAGGCGCAGAATATCTTTACATAGTCTATGAAATTGCTGTCTGGCATAACTTTTTGTTAATCAATGTATTAAGCG
>JBJEBP010000007.1:0-4399 GCA_051870135.1 Candidatus Cryptobacteroides sp.
GAGGTGCCTAGCGGAATCGAACCGCTGTAGCAGGTTTTGCAGACCTGTGCCTAACCGCTCGGCCAAAGCACCGTTTCTGTTTGGGAATGCAAATATAGGCAATATTTTTGAAAAACAAGAATAATTTGCTTAATTTTGCTTGGCAAAATGGATGTGGATTGGCATTTATCAGATATCTGATCCGGAACCTCTCACAGCCAGCTGCTGGCCGTACCACAAAACACGCTGACTACTATGAATTTATATATTTGGGCTTCCTGTTTCGCCTATGTATTGGCAGGAGTCTTTTGCGCAATACTGAGATGGTGCCATATGTGCCATCCTTACGACAGGTACAAACATTACTTCTATCCGAGCCGAAAAACGGTTACAATACTGTTCCTGCTTACATTGATCCAGATTCCATATCTGATGCATCCGGAAAGCGAGGACGCCTGGCTTCTCGAAAGATGCTTCCTTGTAATATACGCACCGACATTCGGGTCGATTTCGCACCGCAGTTTCTTTTTCCGGGACCTTCGTCAATGGTTCAGAAAAAAGTTCTGGACAATTCTGCTTCCAGCATTGATGATCATTGTTCTAATCATCAATGCATTGGGAGGAGGAAACGAACTGGAACCATACAAATTCATGATATGCATATCATCATTGATATTTTCTGCAATAATTGCCGTCAATCTCATTGTTGTTTTCATCAGGATAGTGGGCAAGATAAGGATGACAAACCGGGAAGAATACTCCAATGAGGAAGACTTCCCTGCACAATTCGGATTTGCCACATCAATTGGAGCATTGGTTGTCTGGATACTGGCAGTCATAGTATTTCTCATTGGAAATCAGACCATTACAGCCATTTACAACAATTTAGCGGCTATCGCCTCAATAATACTCCTGATTACTATCCTTAATCCGCTGCAGTCCAAATGCGAATGGATTGATGAAGAAATCATCAGAATCATCGAGGCAAAGCGGGCACAAGCTTTGGGAGATACAAAAGAAGAACAGGAGGTGGCCTCTTCAGACATTCCATCCCAACAGAAGAAGGACATTGAGAGAAAAATACGGAAAGTTGTCATTGAGGAGAAACAATACCTCAATCCCAAATTCAACAAAACTGAACTTGTAACCCTCGTAGGTACTAACAGGACATATCTTTCAATAGTATTGAGGGAAAATTTCGGCTCATTCTACTCTTTCATCAACAAGTTGAGAATAGAACATGCCGCCGAATATTCAAAGGAACATCCGACGGCTACAAATTCAGAAATAGCATCCAACAGCGGATTCGGGTCTGTAAGGACCTATACCAGAGTCAGGCATCTCTACGAAACCAAGGAACTCTAATAGGCCTCGTTGTGAACACCGGCCACGGCACGCCCGCTCGGGTCATTCATATTCTTGAATGCGGCATCCCACTCCAATGCCACAGCCGATGAGCAAGCCACGCTCGGAACGCTCGGGACACTCCTTGCCGCCGACTCGCTCGGGAAATGCTCCTCAAAGATTGACCTGTAGCAATACTCCTCCTTGTTCATAGGCGGATTTATCGGGAAACGTTCCGCCGCATGAGCCATCTGCTCATCGGAAACAGTTGATTCCGCGACTGCCTTGAGAGAGTCAATCCAGTTGTAGCCAACTCCATCGGAGAACTGTTCCTTCTGCCGCCAGGCCACAGATTCTGGAAGCATATCTTCGAAAGCTTCCCTCAAGATCTTCTTCTCCACGGTCTTGCCCGGGCACATCTTGGACTCCGGATTAAGTCTCATTGCCACGTCAAGGAACTCTTTGTCAAGGAAAGGAACACGCCCTTCAACGCCCCAGGCAGCAAGAGACTTGTTCGCACGAAGGCAATCATACTGATAAAGCTTGCCCAATTTGCGTACGGTCTCCTCGTGCAAAGCCTTGGCGGACGGAGCCTTATGGAAATACAGATATCCTCCGAAAATCTCATCGGAGCCCTCTCCGCTGAGAACCATCTTGATTCCCATACTCTTGATAACTCTTGCAAGGAGATACATCGGAGTAGATGCCCTTACGGTCGTAACATCGTATGTTTCAATGTAATAAATCACGTCCCTGATGGCATCAAGACCTTCCTGTACCGTATAGTTGATTTCGTGATGAACAGTCCCGATCCAATCGGCCATCTCCTGAGCCTTAGCAAGGTCAGGAGCGCCTTTCAGTCCTACTGCAAAACTGTGAAGCCTTGGCCACCAGGCAGTTGTCTTGCTGTTATCCTCGACACGCTTCTGGGCAAAACGGGCAGCAATGGCGCTGATGATTGACGAATCAAGTCCTCCGCTGAGAAGAACACCGTACGGCACATCTGACATAAGCTGCCTTTTTACAGAGGCTATGAGAGCCTCCCTTAGCTCCCGCACGTCAGAGGTATTATCCTTGACATTGTCATACTCAAACCAGTCACGCTTATACCAGGAGGTCATCTTTCCGTCCTTGCTCCAATAATAATGGCCCGGAAGGAAAGGTTCATACTCATCGCAGAATCCCTCCAATGCCTTCAGTTCGCTACCGACATATACCGTCCCGTCCTTGTCCCGACCAATGTAAAGAGGAATGACTCCAATAGGGTCACGTGCAATGAGATAGGCATCCTTCTCGCTGTCGTAGAGGGCAAATGCGTAAATACCGTTCAGATCCTCAAGGAAGTTAATGCCTTTCTTCTCATACAATGCCAATATGACCTCGCAGTCGGAACCGGTCTTGAACTCATATTCCCCCGCATATCTGTTTCTTATGTCCTGATGATTGTAAATCTCGCCATTGACGGCAAGCACTTTCTTTCCATCCTGGGAATAGAGCGGCTGTCCTCCAGAAAGAGGGTCCACAATAGCCAGTCGCTCGTGTGCCAGAATACAACCCTCTGAAGCATAGACACCGCTCCAATCCGGTCCCCTATGCCTGATTTTGGCCGACATTTTCAATGCTTTTGTTCTCCAATCCACCGTCGGATCGGTCATTCCGAATATTCCTACAAACCCGCACATATTGTCAAGTCCGTTAATGATTAAACAAAAAAATGCGAGACGCAAATCACGTCCCGGTTTGGCTCATCCAGCCTCATAACGCAATATTAGGAAATTATGTTTGATTTTCAAATATTGCAGATATGAAAAATGACTATATTTGTACGATGGCGTGTCCTTCAGCCCTACTGCAGGGATTAAAGGACAATAACCGTCATTATCAGGACCAAGAATAAACAACCAACATATTATGAGTACAAACAACGGGCGTCTTCTCTCAATTGACGCGACAAGAGGATTTGACATGCTCTTCATTATGGGATTGAGCGGTGTAATCGGGGCTATATGCGAACTATTCCCGGGAGGTGCAGACTGCTGGCTCGCAAATCAGATGACGCACGTGGAATGGCATGGCTTTCATCATCACGACACCATCTTCGCACTCTTCCTGTTCATCTCCGGAATGACATTGCCGTTCTCTGTAGGAAAGAAGCGGAGCGCTGGCCAAAGCAATGGTAAAATCACCCTTGGTATCGTAAAGAGGGCATTGATCTTGTTCGGATTAGGTCTGATTTACGGCGGTATCCTGAATTTCAATTTCTCCACCTGCCGGATTCCAAGTGTTCTTGGACGAATCGGTCTCGCCTGGATGTTCGCTGCATTGCTCTATCTCTATACAGGTCGCAAGACGCAATGGGCTGTAGCCGGAGGAATTCTCATCGGTTACTATCTCCTGCTGCGTCTTTGCATTGCACCGGACGCTCCTGCCGGAGCCGGCCATTTCTCATTGGAGGGAAACATTGTTTCATATTTCGACCGCCTGATAATGCCGAACCACATCTTGTCAAAGGGCGTATATGACCCTGAGGGTATCCTGAGCACAATCCCGGCGATAGTAACAGCCCTTCTCGGAATGTTCACCGGCCGGTATGTCAAAGAGTCCGATGACAACGGAAACAAAAAGACAATGAAAATGCTGGCAGCCGCGGCAATAATGGCTGCTATAGCAATTATCTGGGACAACTGGTTCCCTGTGAACAAGAAATTGTGGACAAGTACATTCGTCCTCGCAGCCGGAGCCTGGTCTGTAGGTATCTTCGCATTGTTCTATTACCTTATAGATGTCAGAGGCTGGCGCAAAGGAGTTGTCTTCTTCCAGGTAGTGGGAATGAACTCCATTACCATTTATATGGCAATGAGAATAGTAAGTTTCCCTTCAATATCGAAGTTCTTCCTCGGCGGTCTTGCAGGCATTCTTCCCGCGAATGTCGGATCCCTTATTCTCCAGCTTGGAACTGTAACCGCCGGTTGGCTCTTCCTCTGGTTCCTTTACAAGAAGAACTGCTTCCTGAAAGTGTAGCGGCAAGGCATAAAAAAACGAGTCCACAATCAAAAGATTATGGACTCGTCGAAGC
>JBJEBP010000008.1:0-4386 GCA_051870135.1 Candidatus Cryptobacteroides sp.
TCAAAATCCCTGATGGCTGTGCTCCGAAATACACCTCCCGAAAGAAGGACGCGCCGCGCCGAGGACGACCGGCTAAGCCTAAGACAACGGAGTTGGAGCATTAATTGTACAAAATGAATCAAAAATCACGATTACCTGTAACTATGCAGCAGTTCTTTCACGCCAGTCTCCCGGTGCGAAACAACAGCAGCAACAGTTATTGGAATAAAGTCTCATAAACATTTTTTGTTTGCGCGAAGATTAGAAATAGTATTAGGAAATGCAAATGAATCGTAATAAAAATGCGCTTACCTGCCGGAAACCCTGACTCCGCCTGGCCTGGATGGAACAGGGTCGGTGACAAATCGTCCATTTACGAGATGTCCGCTTTTCAGCACCGGAGGGGCAAACATTGTTGTGTTCGCGCCATTCAGGTTGCCACGGACATAAGAACTTGAGGATTTGATTTTCTTCTGAATCTCACTATCCCACCTCAGGAAGGCGGCCAATTCCTCCTCTGTTCCGAAAATATTGGACTGCACCTTGCCGCTGGCCCTGAGATACTTATAGTATATGGACCTTCTTGATGGAGCATTGAACATATATCCGCTGCCCATTACACTGACAGCACCGTCTTCTGTCGGCCGGCAATAGCCGAAGGAATAGGTGTAAGCTCCTTTGAACACACCGAGAGCTTCGGTGCTTTCATAGTCATTGACCGTATTGAAGAGATCTTTCCAATAGACGTTCTCCTTTGTTGTCAACGGATAATCAATGCCCTGGTTTTGAAGGTTTTCGTCAATGTATTTATCTATATTGCGATACATTCCCTTTGATTGCATACGCTCAAACAGAGAATAGTTTACATTGATTGTTGAAGATGAATAGAAGTATTCATCTCCAAGGGAAGCGAAACCGTGACCGCAGATTTCGTGCTGCATGATTTCATCCATCTCCTGCGAGTATCTTCCCAATGCACAATAGTTTACTGAGTAATATGGATTGTAATCAGTGCTTCCATACAGCGAATAATGCATTACGCTTGTACCGGCCCTGCATTTCTGGTTGACTACGACAATGATGGTTGCCTTGTCCGCCCTCGGCCCGTTGTTTCCCAGGGCAATCTCGGCATAATCGTAGGCGAGGTCATCATCCCCGCTCAGGCTCGTGCTGTTAGGTGTAAACTGAACGGAGAATTTCGTGACAGCTTTGCCATTGGTTGCCCCATTGGATCCGGTATTAACGGCATCGAAGTTTTCAGGTGATGCCGCATTTATGTAAACGACATTGAAATCATCCCGCAAAGTGGCGTACGGCTCAATTTTGAAGAATGCATCCATTACCTGATTCATGACCTGTGCATAATATCCCCTCTGTATGTCGTCCTGGGTGAAGCCGTCCCCCATCAGGACTATATCCAAGCCTTCAAGCCCTCTCTGAAGGGTGAACACGTCCTTGTCTTCGCCGTAATCACCAACACCTATGACTTCAATCTGGCAGGTTGCCATCACTCCATCGGCAACTGCAGAAATTGTCGTTGTACCTACCAGCAGGGCGGTCACTACACCGTCATTCACAGTCGCCACTTTCGGGTCGGAACTTGTCCAGGTTACAGTTTTATAGGTGGCATCATTAGGAAGGACAATAGCATTGAGCTTGATAGTCTCTCCTTTCTTCAATCTTGCTGAAGTCTGATCAAGGGTCACGCTGGAAACAGGTGTAGGCTCCACTGTTACCTGGCAGCTTGCGGTCTTGTCCCCAGCCTTCGCCGTGATGCTGGCAGTACCGAGTTTCAATGCTGTTATCACTCCATCCTCAACCGTCGCAACCGTCGGGTCCGAGCTCGTCCAGGTCAATGTCTTGTCCGTCGCATCCTCCGGGCCTACTGTGGCCTGCAAGGTCGCTTTTTCTCCCACCTTCAATGTAACATTGTCCCTGTCAAGAGTAACGCTCGCAACAGGTGTAGGCTCCACTGTTACCTGGCAGCTTGCGGTCTTGTCCCCAGCCTTCGCCGTGATGCTGGCAGTACCGAGTTTCAATGCTGTTATCACTCCATCCTCAACCGTCGCAACCGTCGGGTCCGAGCTCGTCCAGGTCAATGTCTTGTCCGTCGCATCCTCCGGGCCTACTGTGGCCTGCAAGGTCGCTTTTTCTCCCACCTTCAATGTAACATTGTCCTTGTCGAGTGCCACGTTTGCAACCGGTGTAGGCTCCACTGTAACCTTGCAGCTTGCGGTCTTCTCCCCAGCCTTCGCCGTGATGCTGGCCGTGCCGAGTTTCAATGCCGTAATCACTCCGTCCTCGACCGTCACCACAGCCGGGTCCGAACTCGTCCACGTCAATGTCTTGTCCGTCGCATCCTCCGGGCCTACTGTAGCCTTCAGGGTCGCACTCTCACCTACCTTCAAGGTAACATTGTCCTTGTCAAGAGTAACGGTCGCAACAGGTGTAGGCTCCACTGTCACCTTGCAGTTCGCGGTCTTCTCCCCAGCCTTCGCCGTGATGCTGGCCGTGCCGAGTTTCAATGCCGTAATCACTCCGTCCTCGACCGTCGCCACAGCCGGGTCCGAACTTGTCCACGTCACAGACTTGTCTGTCGCATCGACGGGAAGCACCGTAGCTTTGACAGTTACAGTTTCACCGACTTTCAAGGTGAGCGTAGTCACGTTGATATTCACCGACTTGACCTCAATCTTCTCCAATTCTTCTTCAGCGCAGGAAAAACAAAGAAACAAAGGGAAAAACAATAAAAACTTACTCCAAATAGATTTCATATGTCAATTGGTTATTATCCATGTATGCGAAAGAAATGGCAAATTTAGAAATAATTTCATTATAAATATTGGATTTATACGCAATTAGTACAACAGTATCATCATCAATGCACAAACAACGAGAGCGAGGGCCATTGTCACAGATACAGGACGAGAGTATTTTCCGACCAGTGACTTGATCAATCCACCAACAAGCAGCCATACAAGGTTGGCTCCGGGACCTGCGAGAACGAGAATGGCGGTGACGGGAAGGAGGTCGAGAAACCGCTGTGAGTATGGAAGGACAAAAGCCGAATAACAGCTCAGGTCAAAGAGGATGATCTTGGCGTTGGTCAGCTGCACGATGAATCCGCTTGAGAACGTGGGTTCAGCATCCCCCTCAGATGAGACTCCAGCCCTGTATGTCTTCCAGGCAAGGTAGATAATGTAAGCAGCGGCAAGGTAACGCAAGTATGGGACATATTCCTTGAACGCCATTCCTGCAAGATGGGCAGCTGCGGCTGCTAGAAGCGCCGCGGTCAGGAACCCGCAGAGCAGCCCGAGCCACATCCGCATTGAGGCCCGCCATCCGTACCTGATTGAGCAAGACATCGCATATATGTTCGCCGGACCAGGTGTGTAACCTACGGCGAGAATGGCAAGAAGAAGTGCCGGCAGTTGTTCAATGGGCATCAGTCAATGTCGTCTATGAGGTTGCCGGCGTCGATTTCCGGTTGGATAAAGTTGGTGCGGGCATATTCCCAAAGAGCCTGAGAGCCTTCAGCTGAGCGGACGTTCCTCCCGAGGACCTCGGAGAGCCTGCGTCCGCCCTCCTTCCAGGCGCGGCCACCGCTCGCATGCTGCAGGAGAAGCGGCTGGAAGTTGTCAAGGGTGTGGGCGAACTTCGACTCGGGACTCCCCCACTCCTCAAACTCATCCCAGAGCGAACGCATCTTCAATGCGAGATCCCCGGGAAGCTGTGAGTAGAGCCTTTCCGCCGCGGCCAGTTCCCTCTCCCTCTGCGTCTTCTTCCCCTCCTCGTCGTATGCGAAGGTATCACCGGCATATATCTCCACGAGGTCGTGCACCAGCAACAGGCTCACAACCTTCAGCACATCAACCTTTTCATTTGAATAGCCGGAAAGCAGGAGAGCCATCACGGCCATGTGCCAGGCATGCTCCGCATCGTTCTCCAGACGCTCACCGTCCGATAGGTAAGTGCGGCGCTGCACGAATTTTTCCTTGTCAATCAGTTTGCAGAATTCCACTATCTGCGAGAGTCTGTCTTCTGTCATAAGCCTTCAGTAAATTATTTCTAAATTCCCCGTTCTACCCAGTTCTCCAGACGGAGACCCCGGATACGGTCAAGATGCCTTGTATTCTCACTTACCAGTATGCAATTGTTGGCGATGGCCGTACAGGCTATAAGCAGGTCGAAATCCTCTATTCCGGAGCCTGAGCATACTAGACGGGCCTTCTCACTCGCAAAGATTTCAATCCCGTTGCTGATTGGTATAACCTCTATTGATGAGACAAACCTGCCGACCGCTCCCTTGGGAACAGTCCAGCCTTTCCTCAACGCAATTTCCTCACCAAGAAGAAGTTCGGCTTTGGTTATTTCCCTCAATTCCGCAAACTTCTAAAAGTTTTTGCG
>JBJEBP010000009.1:0-4347 GCA_051870135.1 Candidatus Cryptobacteroides sp.
GCAGAGTCCAGAATGACAAGACGTCCGCAGACTGCGGCATATTCAGCCTCATCCCTGGAATGAATTTCATAAACCGAGGAAATAACCATTACTTCCGGTTTTTCACGTGCGGTAAGAGAAAGAATGAAGTTCTTCACCCTCTCTCCCTGGTAACGGAATGTCTTACCGAGCGTAACTCCCTCAGTGAAAGCCGCCTTGACTGCGGTATTTCCTATATCTACAATCAGATTTCCCAATTTTATATTGATTTGAAAAACCCTGCAAAATTACAATAACTTTCGCAAAACAGCGCAAGCTTCGGCTATAGAATGAATATTTCTCGAAATGATCCTGAGCTTTGCGTCATTCTGCTTGAGTTCAAAGAGCCGGCCGCAGTCTCCAATCTTTCCTATCACATCTGAAAATTTCTTCGAACGGTAGTATGATGACATCTGGTTCGATATGAAGAAAGCTATCATTATGCCGTTCTTGACAATGATTTTCTCGAAACCGAGCTTTTCTCCGAGATGCCTCAGGCGGACAATATCGAATAGTCTCGCAAGTTCCTCAGGCACAGGACCGAAACGGTCAGCGAGCCGGGCCTTCATATTGTCCAGTTCGCTGTCCTTCCGGATGGAATCCAGTTCCTTGTAAATCCTGATTTTCTCCGACTGGACCTCAATGTAGGAATCCGGAATAAGCGCCGGCAAATCAGTTTCAATGGTGCAATCCTCGACGTACGACTCATTAACATTGCGGGTCGAAATACCGGTCTCCACGCCAAGTTCGTCCATCGCCTCCGAAAGTATCTTCTGATATGTTTCGTAGCCCATATCAGCAATGAAGCCGCTCTGCTCCGCACCGAGAAGATTCCCGGCTCCGCGGATGTCGAGATCCTGCATTGCAATGTTGAAGCCGCTTCCCAGGTCAGAGAACTCCTCGATAGCCTTCAGCCTGCGCCTGGAATCGTCAGAAAGGGTAGTGAGAGGCGGGACTATAAGGTAGCAGAATGCCTTCTTGTTCGACCTGCCGACACGTCCCCTCAGCTGATGCAGGTCGCTGAGTCCGAAATTCTGGGCCTGGTTGATGATTATCGTATTGGCGTTAGGAATATCAATACCGTTCTCTATAATAGTGGTACTCAGCAACATATCATAGTCTCCCTGCATAAAGTCAAGCATCTTGGTTTCGAGTTCCTCGGCACCCATCTGGCCGTGGGCCACGCATATTTTCATGTCCGGGACAAGACGGTGCAAGATATCATATACCCCCTGGAGTTCGTGGACCTTGTTGTGCAGGAAGAATATCTGGCCTCCGCGGTCCAGTTCGTAATTTATTATTGACCTGATTTCAGCCTCGTCGAAGAGAATGATTTCCGTCTGTACAGGAATGCGGTTCGGCGGGGGAGTGCTGATGATAGAGAGATCCCTCGCACCAAGAAGTGAAAACTGCAATGTCCTCGGAATAGGCGTAGCCGTCAATGTCAATGTATCCACAGAGAGTTTCATCTGCCTGAGACGCTCCTTGGCACTGACTCCGAATTTCTGCTCCTCGTCTATGATAAGAAGTCCCAAATCCTTGAATACAAAGGACTTGCCCAAGATTTTATGAGTACCTATGACAATGTCGACAAGCCCCTTCTCCAGCCTCTCCCTGATTTCGGTTATCTCCCTGGTCGTCCTCATCCTGCTGACATATTCAATATTGCAGGGGAAGTTCTTGAGCCGGTTCTTGAACGTGTTGTAATGCTGGAAGGCCAATATCGTGGTAGGAACGAGCACGGCCACCTGCTTGTTGTCCGCCACAGCCTTGAATGCCGCCCTCACAGCCAATTCTGTCTTTCCGAATCCGACGTCCCCGCAAACCAGCCTGTCCATCGGACTCTTGTCCTCCATGTCCGACTTGATTGCCTTGGTAGCCGTCTCCTGGTCAGGGGTGTCCTCGTACATGAATGATGATTCGAGTTCCTCCTGAAGATACGTGTCCGCCGAATATGCGAAGCCTTCAGTAGCTTTCCTCTTGGCATACAATGAAATAAGTTCCTTCGCAATGTCCTTTACCTTGGCCTTGGCCCTGGTTTTCAGAGTCTGCCAGGTCTTCGAACCGAGCTTGTTGATGGTAGGAGGCACGGCATCCTTGGACTTGTACTTGGAGATTTTATGAAGGGCGTGGACCGATACGAAGACTACATCATTGTCCTTGTACATAAGTTTCACGACCTCGTTCATCCGGCCCTTGTCGTCCCTCATCCTCACAAGGCCTCCGAAAATGCCGACTCCGTGGTCTATATGGACAATGTAGTCTCCAATGTTGAATGCGCTCAAGTCATTGAGTGTCAATTGTTCACTCTTCTCCACTGTGCGCCGCAGGCTGACCCTGTGGAAGCGGTCGAAAATCTCGTGATCGGTGTAACGGCAAATCTTGTTTTCATTGTCAATGAAGCCACTGTGAGTGTTCTTGCCGATGACGAATTTAGGAAAAAGGCCTCCTGTCCTTGACAATATAGAGCGCAATCTCTCGCTCTGTGACTCTTTTTCGCAGTAAATCAGCACCTTGTACCCATTCTCCATCTTCGTGCTGATATCGGTGGAGAGAAGATCAAAATTTTTATTGAAAACCGGCTGGGGGACAATGCTGAATTTCACTGGTTCCACGTCCTTGCGTGAAAGGGGAGTGTCAATGAAAACCTTCCGGAAGGCCGAAAGACCCTTGAAAAAATCCCTGTCCTTGTACATATCGGAAGAATCCAGCCATACCACGGTATCCCCGGGCAGGATTCCCGATATGAAAATACCATTTTCGCCAGCCTCCTCTGCAATGATGTCCGGGAATATGGAGGCCTCATCCCTGACCTCCCGGGAAAGCTGGGTATTGCAGTCGAAAACATTGATGTTCTCCACCTCGTCACCGAAGAATGATATCCTGTAAGGATAGCTGTCGGAGAATGAGAATATGTCAATAATGGAACCCCTGACCGCGAACTGCCCCGGGGCAGATACGAAATCCGTACGTATAAAGTTCTGTGAGGTAAGTACTTCTATTATCTTCTCACGGCTTATATCCTCTCCTTTTTTCAGATTCAGGACAGCGCCGGAAATCTTGCTCTTGTCAGGTACCAGTTCCTCCAGCGCCTCCGGCCAGCTTACAATGAACAGAGGACTCCGACCTGGCTTCCAGGCCATTATGCTGTTGATTGCAGATGTCCTCTGGACCCCAAGGGAAGACTTGTAGTTGCTCCTCTCCACTGATTTTCCCGAAACAGGCAGATAGAATACCCTGTCCCCGTCTATCAGCGAATACAAGTCAGCTGCACAGTATTCTGCTGAATCCCTGTCAGGGAGTACCACGAGGTTAATTCCCGGAGCAGCCGCCTCCGACAATGCGAACCAGCGGGCGGAAAGGAAAAGTCCGGAGCAGAACACCTCTTTTTCCGAGGTTATTCTCTCCTTGAGGATATCAATTGAAAGTGTATTTGTCATCTCTTTGAAAAAACGAGTCAATGTGGAAAACCTGTTAAAAACTTGTTGATAAACCCGGATTTCAAGGTTGAAAACAATGTTAAAATCATTTGAAAACTCATTCTTTTATGTACCGGATAATTTGTTATGCAGAGATTGAACGACATTTGCAAATAAAAATTCAAACATTCAACCAACACGGAATCCAACGGTTAATCAACATTTTTTCACAATATCAATCATCTGATATTCAATTCATTAAATATAGTTATCAACATTTCAACAGCCAAATATAAAACATCAATTATTTAAAAATAAATCCATATATTTGTATAAATTTGTTTTTGCGATGGCTGCTGATGTTTCCCCGGTATCTTCCGGGACTGACAAAGATAAGGATTTAGACGGAATAATCCGCCCCCACGAACTTGTCGAGTTCACTGGTCAAGAGAAGATTGTGACCAATCTGAAAATATTCATAAAGGCTGCCCTGATGAGGAGCGAGCCGCTTGACCATGTGCTTTTCCACGGGCCTCCGGGCTTGGGCAAAACTACATTGGCCAATATCGTGGCTCACGAACTTGGGGTGAATATCAAGATTACATCCGGTCCGGTGCTCGACAAGCCGGGCGACCTGGCTGGGCTCCTGACTTCACTGGAGACCGGTGATGTGCTTTTTATCGATGAGATTCACAGGTTGTCCCCGGTCGTGGAGGAGTATCTTTATTCGGCAATGGAGCAGTTCGCAATCGACATTCTCATTGACAAGGGGCCTGGCGCCCGGTCTGTCAGGATAGCCCTGAATCCTTTCACATTGGTTGGTGCCACTACCAGAAAAGGCCTCCTGACGGCTCCTTTAAGGGCCAGGTTCGGGATTGACTTTGCATTGGAATATTATGATGCAAAGGAC
>JBJEBP010000010.1:0-4318 GCA_051870135.1 Candidatus Cryptobacteroides sp.
TCCGACGACACGCAGCGTTTCTGCGGGTATGAACATTGATTTCTGACGGTTATGAGAAAGCCCATTATCATAATATCGGCTGTTCTGCTGGCCGGTTGCGGACGTTTCCTGGACGTTCAGCCCCAGGGTGAGGTGATTCCGAAGACGGACGAGGAGTTCGCCTCCCTAATCCACACCCGGCTGAGGGACATTGAAGGTGGAGGTGACGAAGACATCATCGGCAATATGGAGACCATTGCCCGGCTGGAGGGCTGCGCTGATGACCTTGATGCCAACATCAAGCCAGGCAGCCTGGATCTATATGCCGGAGAACTTATCAACTCCATGCAGCTGCGGTATGAGAGCATCTGGGAAGCAGTAAGGGACTGCAACATTGTGATAGAAAATCTCAAGGGAAGGGATTCCGATGTGGCCAGGGGGACATTGGCTGCGGCCTATTCCATCAAGGGTATCTGCTACTACAATCTCATGCGCAACTATTGCCAGCCCTGGGATGACGACCTTGCCGACGAATTGCCCGGCATTCCTATAGTCGATGCATTCGACATCACAGCGAAACCTCTCAGGGGAACATTGAGGCAGACCTGCGAATATGCGGACGAGATGTTCCGCAATGCATTGGAACTCAAGCCGGTGGACAAGACCTACATCTTCACTGAATGGATAATCAAGGCCTACAGGGCAAAGCTGGCGTTCTGGTGCTGCGACTGGAAACTTGCGGAGGAAATCTGCCGGGACATCATTGATAACAGCGGCTACTCCCTCATACCGATTTCCGGCTATACGGCAATGATAAACTCGAAGTATGATGCCACCGGGGAGGTCCTGGTTCGCTCCCATATCAACAATTCCAGCGAACTGGACTGGTATTTCTCCTATATGAAAGGATACCTCGCTTCGAGGCCTGCAAGCGCTTCCCTGATACATCTCTACGGGGACAATCCAGAAGCGGACGTGAGATATGCCGCCTGCTTCGACAGAAAGAGGATGAATGTCAAGACTCCGGAATGCAAGGTCAGGTTGTCGGAAATCGTCCTAATGCTCGCCGAGACCTGCTATCATCTCGGGAATGAAGAAGGGGCATTGAGATGGCTCAATGAATTGAGGCACAACAGGATAGAGGGGGTTTCAGACTTGACTGCGGCAACCTTGCCGGAGGTCAGGGAAGGTGACAGAATCGTGGTGGATGCCCTCGGAAACCCTGTCACGCCTCTTCTCCAGGCAATCTTCGACGAGAGGCGCAAGGAACTTTATATGGAGGGTGACCGCTGGTTCGAGCTCAAAAGAAACGGCCGTCCTGAATGGTGGATCATCAGCAACGGCCTTAAATATACTACGAGGGAGTATCTCTACACTGCCCCTATTTCAAAAGATGACATAGACCTTAATCCGGGCCTGGAGCAGAACCCGGGCTATGTATATTGAACAAGCGTATGAAATTAATAGCTATATTTGCATTGTCGCTGGGCCTTTGCGCAGTCAGCGGCTGCGGATTTGAAAAATATCCGCCGAAGACGGACGATGCCGCCAAGGAGTACATAAAACCTGTCGGGGAGGTACCTACGCAGGAGGAGAGGGATATTGTCAAGGCTGCCAAGGCCGAATATGACGCCGCAACAACATTATAAAACATAAAAACCTAATTATGAAGTATTTATCAAAATTGATGGCCATATTGGCATTGGCCTTCCTGTCAGTCGCCTGCTCAGAAGACGACAAGATCACAGTAGAATTCGAGAAGACCCTCTACACCGTGCACGGTGGCGGAAGCGTGGATATAGCAGTGAACGTGAGCGAGCCTGCAGCATCTGACATCAGCATTGGCCTGCTCTTCTCCGGCTCCGCATCTGCCGACAAGTATGCGGCCAGCTTTGATACCGTCACCATTCCGGCCGGTGAGACAAGCGGTACAGTAACCATCTCCGACATCAAGATTTCCCAGGAGGAACAGATTGTAATCGGCATTGCAAGCTTGCCTTCCGGATATACACTGGGAGCAAAGAGCGTCACAATTGTCACAGTGGACGCCGAGGAACTTCTGATTTGCTCTTTCACCAGCACTGCCGACAATGCAATCGGTTCCTACAGGGCCCGAATTGACGTCAGCGGAGCCGTATCCGGCAAAGATCTCTCTTTGAATGAGGATGTAATCATTCCTCTTACCGTCAGTGGAGCCGCAGCATCTTATCTCAATTTCGGCGGTGAGCCTCACGCCTTGCTCAAAGCTGGCGACAAGGTTGCCATTGCAGAGTTCTCCCTGAATCCCGGATTTGAAGAAGGTGCTGAGGTAAAACTGGGCATCAAGGAGGGTGAAGACCGGATTTTGATCGGCAACAATGATGCTATGACATTGAAACTCTATGGTGCCGACATTCCTGCGGCATTGCTCGGAACCTGGACTTTCGACCACGTATTTGATTTGGAAGATCTTGAATACTTCTTCGCGGAAATGGAGGATGACGCGACTCTTCTCCCTACCCACAATGAGGGCTTCACCCTTACATTTGCAAAGGACGAGGCCGGGATGATTACAGTTACCCCTAATGACAAGGGCGATTTCGCTAACTTCTTCAGGACTGCCACCGTCACCCCTACCGAGCCAATCAACTACTCTTCAGAAGGAGTTGTAACCGGAATGAACACTGTTTCTGAAGTCAATATGTTTATGGCAATGGAAGACTACGACGTCCACACCTGTTCATATTACAAGCTTTCCGTGGCCAACAGGGCCTTCAGTTCAGAAAAAGAGTCCCTCGGTGAGGCAGTGGTAATATTCACATTGGTTGACGGCGGACTCCAGGTTGAATTCCGCGACTATGACACTCCTCCATTCGGCGAGATGTGGTGGGACAAGGATTTCGACGCTGACATGTTCGGCTTCGCTTCGCTCTTTGTCAAGAAATAGACATTCCTGACTTTTCACGTCATTCACGGACTGACCTCTTGCGTCATTCCCAGCGTGACATTTTGCGTCATTCCCGGCGTGACCGGGAATCTCAAGCCGCCTTCCTCCTGCTGATGAGGTTGGCGGCTATTATTATGCCAAGGACAATCGCAATGGTGACCTTAATAGCCTGCAAGCCGGAATTCAACGCCATGGGGAACTGCTCGGAAGCAATGTAGTACGCAGTCCAGAAAACGCCGCCGCCGGGAATCATAGGGAACTCACCGCAGATCAGGAAGAGGGTACTTGGACATTTCAGCTTTCCGGCTGCAAAGCGCGAAAGCACGGCCACAACTGTGGATGCTACAAAGGTGCTGGCAAACACTCCGGCCGGCGTATACCTGAATAGGACAAGGAATGTCATCCAGCCAAGCATACCGACAAGGCCGGCAGGCGCATAAAGCTTTCTCGGCAAGCCGAAAAGGATGGCGAAGAATGCGGTGCCAATGAAGCCTGCAAGCATCTGGGCAATGATGGAGGCAGTCTGGGGATTAGTCTGCGCTCCAGTAAGTTGGATAACTCCCCCCAAGAACCAACTGTGGACAATGAAGCCGAAGCAGACGCCTATCGCAATACAAAGGAACTTCATCAATGCATCCATAAGTCTGGTTATACCGGCAAGATAATCTTCATTGGCAATGTCCCTCAGCCCGTTGGTGAATGCAACGCCAGGAATGAGAAGAATAAGCGTTCCGACTATCATATTGCCAAGGCTCTCACCGAAACCCAAATGATGGAAAAGAATGCAGAGCAAAGTTCCAATCAGGCCGCCGAAAATGTTGGCCAATGTCTTGGAAATATAAGGAGAACCGATTCTGACCATAAACCAGTTCAATATGATTGCAGCAACGAATGATGCGGCGCAATCCATAAAACCACCTCCAAAGATGGCACAGAAGCCTGCACAGCCAAACCCGGCTCCCAAGTATTGTTCCCACATAGGTTTCAGTGGGAGGTTCTTGATTTCATCGAGGCGTTTTCTGGCCTCTGGAAGCGGAATCTCCTTTTCTACAATATCACGTGAAAACTGATTGAGTTTTGCGACAATATCAAGTCTCGATCCCTTGATAGGAATAAATTCAGCATTGGCGTATGAATGACCCGTAGTGAAGATTCCGTTGCTCAGAACAAAGAAATTTTCGCCTGTAATCCCATAACGAGAGGCAATGCGTTCCATCGTCTCTTCCACCCGGGATATCTCAGCGCCGTTCTGCAGAAGAAGACTCCCTACCTCTGACGCAAGCTTCAGCACCTCCTCAGATGAAGGGTTTTCAATTTTGTTTTCCATCAATCAATAATAATTTGGGTGCAAAGATACAAAAAAAACGAGTCCACAATCAAAAGATTATGGACTCGTCGAAGCACGGCGACCGC
>JBJEBP010000011.1:0-4312 GCA_051870135.1 Candidatus Cryptobacteroides sp.
GAACCGTAGAGGACATTATTGCCGGCAGAGAGGAAAGTGGCGCTGTAAATGGCGCTGTAAACAATGAAAGTGGCACGGTAAACTCTGATGCTCCGATTTTACTGGAACTAACGGCTCGTCAAAAACGTATAAAGGAACTTATAAGACTTAAACCCACCACCACAATTCTTCAGATGACTACAATTCTTTCTATTCCGAAGCGAACGCTTCAACGAGACTTATCTGTTTTACAAAAAGCAAAAGTCATCCGGCACGAAGGCAGTGACAAGTCCGGCATCTGGGTCGTACTTGAACCCTATAACAACATAGTGGGAATGGAAGAATAAACAGAATATATCAATAAAAGAAAAGCAGTAACTGATATGGCAAAAATTAACAAAAGCATAGAGGAACAGGTAGAGGACTGGTGCAAGAAACAGTTCAATGGTCAGAAGTATTATACCAAGACGGAGACTGTCAATGCGGAGATAGCCACTGCACTGGAAAAGGCACCGAGCAAGCAAGGAGGGGCTGGAAAAAACTTCCCGGACCTCAAATGCCTTCTCACGGCTGACGATGGAAAGAGAATTCCTGTAATGATAGAAGTCAAGGGACGAAAAGGCGACCTGATAAAGGCCACTGAAAGCGGAGAGGTTGACAACTTCAACAAGAAGGGAGAGCCTAACTATCAAAGAAACCTCTCGATAAAAGAATGGATTCCCGACAAATACCAGACTCCAAATATTGCATTCCATTAGTTAACGCAAAGCATGGGGATAATGGTATAATGTATTATGGAGACAAAACTGTATTTGAATCAATAGATATGACTATTGACATTGTTCAGAATGGTGCAATAGCAACAGGTGATGTTTATCCGCAACCGCAGCCGACAGGCGTATTGTGGGATGCTTACCTAATTCGAGCCATACACCATCAGGACACAACTGAAACTCTCATGTACATATCTGCCGCTATCAAAAAATCCATAAAGCGTAAATATACTTATGACAATAAAGCATATTGGGAGCAAGTCAAGAACGACACCATTACACTCCCCGTCACCCCGTCAGGCGACATAGACTACCATTTCATGGAAACCTATATCCGAGCCATTGAGAAGTTGACCATACAACGAGTAATAGATTGGCGAACGAAGGAAATCTCCGCTGCAAAGGATATTGCAAACCCGAAAGAAAGAAATTTGTCGATTGCTGATATAAATAACAAGTTAGACAAAGAATATGATGCAATGATGGTCGCCGAGGACATCCATATATATGGCAGCGTAGAGGTTCGTCTAAGGAACAACATGAAAAGCGACCTACTTGCAGGAGTACTTGATCTCGTGTTAATGTACGCCATATCACCGGCAGCGAGGGAGCAAACCGAGAAGTCCGGTCGCATTGCCATTGGCATCAAGGAGAACAACCTCCCTGAAGAAGTCGTTAAGGCATATCAGAGCATCAGATTCATTATGTTCCATTATTGGAAGAATAGTGATGCAAAGCCGTATGCACTTACTGCTCCAGTTCGATTGGTAAGCAGGGAGGAGGTCCCTGATGGTTTTCTGCTCAGGCAGGAGAAGGAAGCCAAGCAGTTCCTTCTGATAGAATACGATCCGTCCGCAATTTCCGACCTCGGCGCGTATGACATTCTGAAGGCTCAGCGTAGAGGCAGCAATCGTTACATTCCTTTCGCATGCAATCTGGAGAGTATTCTAGGATAGACGATTATGCCCTTTCGTAATCTATTCATCGAAAATTTTAAGAAAATTGTTGTTTTTCGTAAATTTATCACTATATTTCGGAAAATTAAATAAAACAATCATATACTATGATCGCAGAATGGTGGTCAGCGCTTGACCTTTTTATGAAAATTCTATGGGGAATTGCCATAGCAACATCGCTCATTTTCCTGGTGGAGACCATATTGACCTTCATCGGAATTGACCACGAGATGGACACGGATTTCGACATGTCGGACGGCTCGTTCGAGGCTGACTCCTCAATGAACCTCTACACCTTCCGCAACCTTGTCAATTTCCTGCTCGGAATGAGCTGGACGGCAATATTGCTGAAGAAGAGCGTCACCTCGACGGCATTGCTGATGATAATCGCAGTCATCGCCGGTGCCTTGCTCGTTTTCGCCGTAATGTGGATGTTCAAATGGCTCAGCCAGATGCAGCAGAGCGGCAACATTGACGTGTTCAAGCTCGCCGTGGGCTGCCAGGGCAAGGTTTACCTCACGATTCCGGCCGCAAGGACTGGATCCGGCAAGGTCCAGATAACCATCAATGAGTCAGTGCGCGAGTATGACGCAGTGACCGATTCCGACACCGCTATCAAGACCGGTACTCCGGTGAAAGTGGTGGAGGCCCTCGACGCCTCAACATTGCTGGTGGAGGAGATGGAGTCATTGATTATATAAGATCTCTCCACTCGCTCCGCTCGGTCGAGATGACAAGAACGGCACCCGGAAAACGAGATGACAGGAAGCGAAAAAGAGTCACGTCATCGCATCAGCAATAACTACCCTCCTCTGTCATATCGAGCGAAGCACGTAGTGCGTAGTCGAGATATCTATTGAACAACAACATTAATAATAATCGAAAATGGAAGCAATCTACATCATCGTAATCGGCGTTTTCGTACTGATAGTCACACTCGCCGCCATCCTCAGGAGATACAAGAGATGTCCTTCCGACAAGATTCTCGTAATCTACGGAAAGACAGGCAAGAACAAGAACGGCGGCACCTCCTCTGCCCGTTGTATCCACGGCGGTGCGGCATTCATCTGGCCTGTGTTCCAGAGCTATGCATTCCTTGACCTCAAGCCGATTTCCATCGAGTGCAACCTCACCAACGCTCTCAGTAAGCAGAACATCCGCGTGGACGTGCCTTGCCGCTTCACCGTCGGCATTTCAACCGAGCCGGAGAACATGACCAATGCCGCTGAGCGTCTCCTCGGCCTCAGCATTGACAATATCCAGAACATCGCCACCGACATTCTCTTCGGCCAGCTCCGTCTCGTGATTGCGACAATGGACATTGAGGAAATCAACTCCGACCGCGACAAGTTCCTCGCCAATGTCAGCACCAACGTAGAGGCCGAGCTCCGCAAAATCGGCCTGAAGCTCATCAATGTGAATGTAACCGATATCCGCGACGAGTCCGGTTATATCGAGGCTCTCGGTAAGGAGGCTGCCGCCAAGGCTATCAACGATGCCAAGAAGAGCGTTGCCGAGCAGAACCGCTTCGGTGAAATCGGAAAGGCCGAGGCCGACAGGGACAAGGACATCCGCATCGCCGAGACCCAGAGGGATACCCGTATCTGCACCGCTGACGCCAATGCCAAGGCAGTCGAGGGTGAGAACAACTCGAAGATCGCGATTGCCAATTCAGATGCTGTCCGCAGGGAGAAAGAGGCTGAGGCTGCGAGACTTGCGGTAGCTGCAGAGAAAGTACAGGCTGCAAAAGCCCTGGAGGAAGCCTACAAGTCTGAGCGTGATGCCGAGGCTGCACGTGCCGAGAGGGAGAAGGCCACGCAGACCGCCAACGTGGTGGTTCCTGCACAGATCGAGAAAGAGAAGGCCATCATTGACGCTGAGGCAGAGGCCGAGAAAATACGCCGCATGGCCCAGGGAGAGGCTGATGCAATATTCGCCAAGATGGATGCCCAGGCGAGAGGTATGCTGGAGATATTGTCCAAGCAGGCCCAGGGTTTCAACCAGCTCGTGTCCGCAGCTGCCGGGGATCCCCAGAAGGCTGTCCTCATGCTCATCGCCGACAAACTGCCTGAGCTCGTGAAGACCCAGGTGGAGGCCGTGAAGGGCATCAAGATTGACAAGGTGACCGTTTGGGACGGAAACAGCGCAGAGGGCAAGACCGCCACATCCAATTTCATCTCGAACATGATGAAGTCGGTTCCGCCGCTTGAGGACCTGTTCAACATGGCAGGAATGAGCCTCCCGGGATACCTGAAGGGAGCCGCCCAGGAAGACACCGCCGCCGGAAATAACGGTGCAAGTGAAACCGGAAAGGAGGATTGATGCCTATCGTAGTGAACATAGACGTGATGCTCGCCAGAAGAAAAATGTCTTCCGGCGAGCTTGCCGACAAAATAGGGATTTCTGCCACCAACCTGTCAATTCTCAAGACCGGCAAGGCGAAGGCTGTCAGGTTCAGCACGCTTGAGGCATTGTGCCGGGCACTGGACTGCCAGCCGGGTGACATTCTCGAGTACCGTCCGGGTTAGTGGCAAGGATGTTGATGTTCCATGTCTGTATTACATTAAAAATGAAACAACTATGTTGGAAATTGGAATAAAGGGA
>JBJEBP010000012.1:0-1017 GCA_051870135.1 Candidatus Cryptobacteroides sp.
TACTTATCGATTGCCATGGCCTTTAGTTTATGGCCGGGGTACCTGAGTAGTTACTAAAAGATTATGCAGGTTCCTGACCATCCGCGTCACGGTTGATTGCTGAGGAAGGTTCTCTTGTGGCATTGCACCATCCACGCTACAGGTTCAAATCGCGGTCTGTCTGCCTTTCATTGGGACCTACATATTTCACATTGAAAACAATTACATTGGGCAAAACACCGAGCAGAGACATATATTGATTTTCAATGAGTTAGCCTCAAAATTTATGCTCGGTGCAGTTCAATTATGTGCCACCGAGCACGATGATATGGCCTACAGAGGCCTGTAGCTGGTCCACCCCTGCTCGGTGTTTAGCACGAATCAATGTTCCCCTCGCTGATGGTTAGTGACAATTCGTTTGGCCGAGATGACATCGCCTTGCTCGTGACATTCATCTGCACACCCACCCTCCTGTTTTACGTATCTGTAGGTCAAAATGCGGTTCCAGATGGAAAGGAAAGGCTTCCATCTGGACACCCTTTATGCCTCCACAATACCTTGTATTGGCATTTCTGGTTCCAAATGAATGTCACGAGGATTAAGATTCTTGCTGTATCTCACGTGTTTATGTCATGACATTGCAGCACCGCCGCCGGAATAAAGCGTCTCCGGCGGCTACAACTCGACAGGACTGCGCCGGGCTCCGGGAAAGGCCCGCTTGCCTGCCGGTTGTTGCGCCCTCGAACGTAGTAACCGTAGTAAGGCCCAGAACCTTCCTTGCTTCTGGCCTCCGGCATGGATGGTCCCCCTCTGCGTCATTGAACCCTCCACGAAAATCTCCCTCAGCGTGGATGGTGCCACTATGAATGCTGCACCCTCCACGAAACTGGCCCAGAGCGTGGATGGTGCGTCTAGTTGGCCTTCCACCTTCCACCCAGAAAGCCCGAACTGTGGAGGGTGCGGTTGTGTGAGGCGCACCATCCACGTCAGGGCCGCAAAACGTGGATGGTGCAAATCTCATTTGTTGCGAAGGCCTGA
>JBJEBP010000012.1:1117-4305 GCA_051870135.1 Candidatus Cryptobacteroides sp.
GGCGATGGTGCGCCCGCAGCGCGCTCCCCCGTAATGGGGGCAGGGGGGAAATAAACAGGCGGCATCAGCCGCCGCGCGAAGAACAGCGAAGCGAAGGCCTGAGGCGATGGTGCGCCCGCAGCGCGCTCCCCCGTAATGGGGGCAGGGGGGAAATAAAAGAGGAATGGCTCGCATCATCCCGACGCAAGCCATTCGCAATTCTAACCTAAAACTTAACCTATGAAAAAACTATTCGATAGGAAAATTTGCAATATCTATGCCGTCATAAACTATATTTCTGTCCATTTTGAGTTATTTTTTGGCCCTATATGGATATGACGGGGTAAAATCATTCGGAAACAGTACTGTCTGCAGCTTCCTTTTCTGCAGGAATAGATGCCGGATCCAGTTTCACGCTTATGATGCGGACATCGGAAATCGGCCTGTCACGTCTGTCCCTTGCCACTCTGGCAATCTTGTCAATGACATCGAAGCCTTCTACAGTTTCACCGAATACAGTATAGGCACCATCAAGCTGTGCGCAGGCCACCTCGTCCTGAACCAGGTAGAACTGCGAGCCGGAACTCTCCCTCTCTGGATTTGCAGCGTCACCCCTCCTGGCTGCGGCAAGAGCACCCTTCTTGTGACGGTATTCAGGTACGAATTCTGCCGGGATGGTATATCCAGGGCCACCCTGACCGTATTTCTCCACCATTGTCGTATCTTTGGTGTAAGGATCACCGCCCTGAATCATGAATCCGTCTATAACTCTGTGGAACAGGATTCCGTCATAGAATCCGGAGAGGGCCAGCTTCTCGAAATTGGCCTTGTGCTTCGGAGTCTTGCTGTAGAGCTTGACCTTGATAGTACCGAGGTTAGTGTTGATGTCGAAAATCGGCTCCTCATCGAGTCGCTGCATCAAAGCCTCCGCCTCGGCAACTTTCTCTGCCTGCCTGAGTGAATCCTCACGGGCGGCCTGCTCGGCCTCGGACTCAGTTTTCTTGGAATTGTTACCGCAACTTGCCGCAATAATGCCCAATGCCATTGCGCATACTGCCGGGAATAAATACTTTCTCATATCTTTGAATTTTACAGATTACCAACCTGTGGATTCTTATGAAAAAGGATGACAGTCAATGTATTCCTGCCATCCCTCTTTGTGCTTCGGACGGGACTCGAACCCGTACAGGCATTCCTGCCCAAGGGATTTTAAGTCCCTCGTGTCTACCATTCCACCACCAAAGCCAACCGGAATGCAAAGATAGGAAAAATTCATATATTTCGCCACAGAAGAATGAGTTTCGCCAAAATTGTGTTCCTAAAGGGAAAAAATATAGCCAAACATTTGTTTATGGCAATGAATAATTCTATTTTTGTTGGCAGTTGGATAAAAAATTGCGACCTTTATACCAATTTATACGCCAATTAAGAAACAAATTAACATTACAAAACATTAATAAAATGGGACTTTTAAACGGAAAAGTGGCTCTCATTACAGGAGCTGCAAGAGGTATAGGAAAGGCTATTGCCCTGAAATATGCTTCAGAAGGAGCTGATGTCGCCTTCACTGACCTTGTCATCAATGAGGCCGCCGAGCAGACCATCAAGGAACTTGAGGCATTCGGCCACAGAGTGAAGGGATATGCTTCCAATGCTGCCGACTTCGAGCAGACCAAGCAGGTCGTTGACCAGGTTATGGCTGATTTCGGTCGCATTGACATTCTCGTGAACAATGCCGGCATCACCAAAGACGGGCTTATGCTCAGGATGACTGAGGCGCAGTGGGATGCCGTTATCAATGTCAACCTCAAGTCTGCATTCAACTTCATCCACGCCGTTACTCCGATCATGGCAAGGCAGAGAGGCGGAAGCATTATCAACATGTCTTCAGTTGTCGGCGTTTCAGGCAATGCCGGACAGTGCAATTATTCTGCATCCAAGGCCGGTCTCATTGGCCTCGCCAAGTCAATTGCCAAGGAAATGGGTCCTCGCAGCATACGTGCGAACTGCATTGCTCCGGGTTTCATTATGTCAGACATGACAGCCGCACTTCCTGAGGAAGTTCGTGAGCAGTGGATGAAGACCATTCCTCTCCGTCGTGGCGGCACTCCTGAGGACGTGGCAAACGTTGCTCTCTTCCTCGGCAGTGAACTTTCATCATACGTCAGCGGACAGGTTATCCACGTCTGCGGAGCGATGAACTGCTAAAAATACTTCTTCTCCTGGTGGTCGAGCGCGATGAAGATGGAAAGCATTATGGTAAATGCCCATAGTGACGATCCTCCGTAGCTCATGAAAGGAAGAGGAATACCGATGACCGGCATTATGCCTATGGTCATTCCGATATTGATGAAAAGATGCATGAACAGGCAGCTTGCGAGACAGTAGCCGTAAATTCTGGTGAAACTCTCCCTGCTATGTTCGGCATCTTTTGTTATGAGCCATATCAGGCCGATGTACAAGGCTATCACGGCAGCGCAGCCCAGGAATCCCCATTCCTCCCCGACAGTGCAGAATATGAAATCGGTGCTCTGCTCCGGTACGAAGCCGTATGTCGTCTGGGTTCCGTTCAGATAGCCTTTCCCGGTCAGGCCGCCTGAGCCGATGGCAATCATGGACTGGTTGACATTGTATCCGACACCGGACGGGTCCTCCTTCATTCCGAGCAGTACTTCGATTCTTTTACGCTGGTGGTCCTGCAGGATGTTGTAGAAAATGAAATCGACAGAGAAGACCATCATTATTCCCGCTATCATGGTCAGGGTGGATACCCCGGCAAAGGAGTCCTTGTATTTGAAAGCGAAGTAAAGTACGATTGGTGCGGCAATCCCGATCAGTCCGAGCAGGATGTACAATGGCTTGACTGCGTACAGAAATCCCCAGGGCGATGCATCGGCAGCCAATGTCTGGGCCGCAGTCAAGGCTTCTTCGCCGGCTTCAATATTCAAGGCAGCCTCGCCAAGTCCGGGAATCAGTGCATTCTGGAGGGCGGTCCACATCTGCGGAATGAATGCGAGGAATGCCAGGCCTGCGGCGGTGCAGAGGAGCCATTGCAGGGATTTCCTGTGGTTCAGGGAGTTACCCACGGCTATGATGCCGAGAAGGGCCATAATCGCAGTGTAAGGGGATGTTGTCAATGTCAAAATGAAAATCAATATAGCCACACCAATGAGCGTGATGAGCCATCCGGAAAGTCCCTCACGGTACAG
>JBJEBP010000013.1:0-18029 GCA_051870135.1 Candidatus Cryptobacteroides sp.
TCAGGTCCGATCCCGGCTTTATCATTTTAAGTTACACGGTGTGCGGGAGTTACGGGAGCGGAATTTTTTTTGAGATTTCTCCGCTCGCTCCGCTCGGTCGAAATGACAGGAGGGCCGCTCGATCGAAATGACAGGGATGCTCAGCTTGCGGAATGACAGGAAGGTTCCGCTTGGGCGGAATGACAGATCCTACTTCCCTATCTTGGCATAGACCTCGGAGACCTTGAAGAATCCTTTGGATTTGAAGAACTCGTGGGCGGGATGGTTGTCTTTGCCGGATTCCAGATATACGTCTTTCAGTCCACGTGAAGCAAACCAGGCTAGAGCAGCATCCAAAAGTGAGGATCCTATGCCGCGACCACGGATATCCGGGTTCACCAGTATGTCGCAGAGCACTCCGAAGTGTTCTCCTCCATCCTCTGAGTCTTCCAGGACGCAGAAACCGGCTAAAGTTCCATCCGGCAGAATAGCCTTGAATACAGCCATATCTTCTGAAGAAATATGCTCCCTTATATATATGAGCCAGAGGTCACGGCTTTCCTGAACTACTGACGGCACATATTTTTCCCCGTCGAATGTCAGCTTGCCCACGCCCATCTGGACCTCGCCGTGGGAGATGTAGCCGCTGTGAGTCTCGAGATTGGCGTAGAACATTTGCATCAGGGACTCGGCATCGTCCGGTTGGGCTGGCATTATCTTTATTATGTCGTTTTCCATTGCTTTATCAGTTTGATATATACGATGTTTTAAGGAGATTTCTCCACTCGCTGCACTCGGTCGAAATGACAAACTCTAAAGATATTTCTTGACCTTGTCCAACAACTGCTGCGCCGTCTTGGCAATCACCAGAAGGAAGGCGAAGATGGTAACGCCGAACACCACTGCCACGACCATTGCGGCAAAGCGGTTGGTCTCGAAACCGAAATACGTAAGGAACGGCATCTCGGAATTCTGGAAGAACAGCTCAAATGTCGAAGCCACAGAGATAAGAGCCAGGATAAAGTTCAGCATAAAATCCGAACCCATTGCCTTGTAGTCGCTGAGATTGTGCAGGCTGCTGTCCACCATATCCATCATCTCATTCAATTTCTCCATGTCCTCGTCAAGATTGAGACGGCGTGTGGTACGGTCGAACATCACCTTGTGGGAAGTAAACTTGGAATACTTCACGACATCGAGGAGCAATACTATCTGCGAGAGCCTGAGACTCAGGTCTGCATTCTTGCCAATCAGATCGTAGGCCGACTCCTTGCCTGCGAAGAGAGTGGCATTGACCAGTTCATCACTTGCCTTGCCGATGACATATTTCTTAGCGAGGACCATCTGCAGAATCATCAGGTATTCAGGCCAGGAGACGTGGTATCTGGCCCGTTCCTGAAGGTGTTCGGCCCAGTTGACGGTGGAACCGGTAGCGGAATTGTCAGTGCCGGAACAGCCGTCCACGGAGCCGCGGCGGCCGTAAGTGCCAAGCACCATGCACATATTGTTGTTGACAAGCACAAGATCATCCGTGTCAATGGCAATGTTCTCCCCGCAGACCTCGTCGAAGGCCTCGGGGTCCCTGTAAGGCCATTCTCCAGGATACAGGGTCATAAGGCCAATGAGCTCGTGCTTGTGTTCATTCTGGATATGGGCTACTATCTGGCCCTCCGTCAAAGGATTTTTCCTGTCCTTGCTGAAATAGTCCTCGCCAGTGACAGGGTCAGGATGCATAATATTCTCCCAGAGATCCACCATCGCATAATGGCTGTCACTCGCAGAGTCAATCTTCATCTCTGCAATACGCCTCTTGTTGATAATCAAATCCTTCTTCGGAACTGACTCATCGAATACGGAGCAATGCCCGTAGATGAACTTCTTGTATCGGGTGGTTATTTCCTCGAAAGTCCTGCCCTTGCCGAAGAAATCGAGGTCAATTCCCTTGTCAAGAGGATTGCCTTCGGCATCGTAGTGGAAATCTTCAATTGTGAAGCCGGACTCGAGATTGATGTCCGTCTTCTTTTTCTTTCCCGGTTCAGAAGATTCGTCCTCCTTTTCTGCGCTCCAGTATTCGGCCCCAAGATAAGTCGAGAGCAATGCGATAATATGGTCGGTAGTGGCCGGACGGGAGAGGATGCCGGCATTCCTGTCGAAGAGGAAGCGGTAGGTCAATGACACAGTGTGTCCGAAGAAAAGGGACAATTCCACATTGACGTGGCAATGCATGGTAATTGGAGGGAACTCCTCGTCCCCGCAAGGATTCAGGTCCATCTCGAACTCGAATCCTCTCAATGAGAACCTGCGGACACTCTTCTCATCGGGTGCGTCGGCATCATTCTCAGGCAGCACAAATATCTGGGACTCAATGGCATTGTTCATTGGAGCAATGGGAATGCCGAGGGCGTCAGCCTTCTCCTTGTAACACATTCCTCCATAAGACTCATCCAACACCATATCATCCCCGTCCGGCAGGGACTGCATATATTTTTGCGGCACGAAGAACTTTTTCTCCTTCCTTATCGAGAATGTCTGGATGAAAACCGCCGAGAAACCGGGATATTCCAATCCGTGGTCCGGGACTTTGCCCGCCAATTCAAAATCTGTCATGTCAATGTATGTTTAGTTTACTGATTATCCGCAATTCATACAGAAAGGATTACAACTCAGATTATAATCGCACATTTATTTAGTGCCATGCATAGGGAATAAACAAATCGCGCCTAAAAAGGGCGCGATTTGTTTGAATTCAGGCACAATAAGGATACCTAAAGAGCCGGTGCCAAATCATTATTATCTTCAATCTTTAGCATCCTTATATCTCTCACTGAAGGTTTAAACCATGAGAACTTCTTTGAAAGTGCTTGAACAGCCAATACACAAGTTACGGCATTTACTTCATTATCGCTACCAAAATAAACACTTCCCTGCTGTCGCTTAAAACCATGCTGCTCAAGTTCTGAGCAGATATCGTTATAAGCATTATTCCAACTAGAATTGGGGTAAACCGCTTTTAAGGTTTCCGTATCCAAATCAAATACTATCGCATGCATTTCCTTATCTTTTAACTCCATCGCAAATTTAGTATGAGAATTCATTATTTCCAAATAATGATTAATCTTTTTTAGGGTACTATATCTTGTTGTTACAAATGAGATGAAAAGTCACTGGATTCCCCAATGTTTTCTATATTAGATAGCCATTGTATCGTCTTTTGCTATCACAGTTATGTCCTCATTATTGTAATTATATTTATCACTATATGTAATCTCACCAAAAAGTTCTATCGCTTGTGGCGGAATTGTATCATTCGTAAAAAAACCGTACGGAAAACGAGGGTCGCCATAAAACGCAATATTATTAGGCATTTTGCTCATAGATATTCTTAATAATGCATACCTCCCATTCAGGAGTGAAGTATTCTTATTGAATAACATCCATCCAAGTTTGGATGCTACCGATTTAGGTGTATCACCTTTCATTAAATGGGCTTTCGGTGGATACGACAAATAATCATTTTCGCTTCTAGGTTCTATCCCTGTTTGTAAAATTGACGGAAGATTATTAACCGGAGTCCAATGATAGAGATATCGGTATTTTCTCGCTTGTTTAGTTAAAGGCGTCTGTTCCTTAGGGTCAAAGTCCATAACCCTGACAGGAACGCCATACAAAAGAACAGGTTCCGAAATATGTGCTTTAGTCCACCCACAAGATAGCATTTTATTCTCTATGATACTTGTGTTTTTAGCTATATCTGCATATAGAATTACAACTCGTACTTTATTAGACGCAATCACAGACTTAATCTGCCATTGTTTAAAGCCTAGTTTTTGTAATTCTTTTCGTAAATCTTTTATGGACATCATTACATTAGAACCTTCTTTCAGTATTAACTCGCCTTCATCTGATAAGTCAGAACAATATCCTTGTCCTTGTAAGAAAACTCTAATATCGGTTGCTATGTGCTGAATGGCAGATTTTGTTAAAGATGAAATGTCAAAATAATCCTCAACTTTAATAGAATCATCGTTAATAGAATCCATAACCCTTATTATAGATTCCTTGATAATTTCCCTTAATTGGGACTTATTAATTGGTATTACTTCTTTTTTTGTCATAATTCATCAACTCAAGTTTTATCAAAAAACTAACTATGTCTAAAAATAGCAAGGCATAGCACGCGATGCTCGTTAGAGATATAGTATCACTTATAAATAGTTTAAAGAAACAGAAATGTAGGGGCATTTACGCGGGCAATACCTATATAGTCCCCTTATTTTCTTTTCCTAATAGCTAATATCGGAAAATTTTACGAGAAAAGCAAATTACTTTACCTTCTACAGATAAATAGCCACTATTTAGGGATTTATGCCGCCGCTTCCATATTCCTGTTGTAAACCCTGTGCTGGAACGTGTTCTTGTATCCTACGGCAATGTCGAGCAGCCTGTCGAAAATGGATTCCGGCATATAACGTCTGTTGAACTTGTAGCAGAACTCATTGAGGTAGTCCTGAAGGAATTCCGCTTTCAGCCCGTGGTACGTGTCCGCTAACAACATCTTGGCGTTGGCTATGACGGTGTGAACCCAAGGCAGGACATTGTCAATCTCCTGCTGGGTGATTAGTTTCTCGACGTGGGAGCGGAATTTCTCCTCAATGCCACCGTGGGCGTGGCTCGCATCCATCGTGACGAACGTGCCTGGGTGCAGGTTTTCCTTTGCGGCTTTCGTTATCGTGTCCTTTGTCAAGTCCGGGATGACAATCATCTTGATGTTGCCCACCTTCTTTGACTTCTGGTTAGCCTTGTGGCTCTCGGATGGCATTGATTCCGCCATGACGAGAACCTTCGACTTCCTTTCCGAGCCGCTTCCCTGATTGAGTTTCTTCCCTTTCTTGTCCTTTGGCGTCTCAGTGGTGAAGAATGCCTCGTCCAGTTCCACCGAGCACGTCAGGAAATACTCAGAATCCCTCTCTCCCATCACCGTGCGGAGTTTGTGAACCATCTCCCAGATTGGCTGGTATCTCTTATGCCCGAGTTGCCTCTGTATCTCCAAAGCGGAGAACGTGTGCTTCGTGGCTGTGAGAAGATGCATGGCGATGAACCAGTACCTGTATGGCAGGTGCGAGCCGTGGAGCACCGTGCCCGAGCGCAATGACTGCCTGTGGTGGCAGTGCTTGCATTCAAACTGGTTGTGTGATGCGCACCAGTAGTGCTCCGTACTGCCACACACGGGGCATACGACTCCCTTTGCCTGCCTTATCTCCAGAAACTTCGCCTTGCAAGCCTCCTCGTCCGGGTATCTCCTGAAAAACTCCAATATCTTCATCTCTTACATTCGGTTATCTATAGTATTATACTATAATCCTAACCGATTCTTTCATCTTTGGCAAGTTTTTTCTGTACGAATTGCGGATAATCAGTTTTAGTTTCGCAATTTAGCAATTAATATGGTAATTTCAATGCGGGAGGCCCATAGAAATGGCTGAACCGTGGCCGTACAGTCTCAAATGCGAAGAAGCCCCGGGAATACAAGGAGCAGGACGGGAAGGTAGTCCTTGAGAGATACACGCATCTTCTCAAGCACTTTCTGGATATCCCGCTTGACCTTGCGGGGAGTGACATTGTACTTGGCGGCGATTTCATTGTAGGTCAGGCCCTCGAAACGGCTGGCCATGAAGATTTCACGGGTCAGTTCGGGGAGGCCGGCCATAAATTCCTTGAATATGGTTCCTACTTCCTCCTCGAAAAGAAAGCCTAGATTTTCTTCCTCCAGAATTGCGGCCTCGGCTTCAACAGCAGAAGCCTCGAGAAGATTGCCTTCCACCTCAAGACGCCTGGATTTGTCCCGCATATAATTCAAACTGCGGTTGCGGACAGTCTGCAATATGTAGGCCTCGGGAAGGGATTTCAGTTCGATATGGTCCCGACCGTTCCAGAAAGCCGTAAAACTCTCTGTAACAATGTCCTCGGCTGCAGCCCTGTCTCTAGTATAGGAACAGGCAATAGTGATGTACTTGTCCCTGAAGCGGAGAAAGAGCCGGCCGAATTCTTCTGCACTTATCGAACTCGCCAACATTATCCAACATTCTATGATACAAAGATACTAAATAATAATAGAACTGACTAAAAAGCCTGTCTCTGTCATCTCGACCGAGCGAAGTGAGCGGAGAGATCTAAATATAGATTTCTCGACTTCGCTCGAAATGACAGGCTTTTCAGCCAGCTCAACCAAATGACAGGCTTCTTAGCCAGTTCAACCAAATGAAAGACCTGTCGGTCAATCACATTCTATCATGATGAAATGTTATTTCACCACGAGTTCAGTCTTGTCGGATTTCTCGACAGTGAGAGTACCGGCATCAATGGCATTCTTCTGCGTCTTGGAAACATAGAGTTTTTCCAAGTTGCATATTACATTGCCATACCAGTCAGTCGCTTCTCTCTTAGCCTTCAGGATTGCAAGTTTCGGGCAGCCAGTGACATCTATTTCAGAACAGATCTCGTAATATGAGATATAGTACGACTCGCTATTAACATTGATTTCAGTCAAGTTTTCGGAACTGATTGTCAATGATGCAGCCTCGAAATAATCGTATGCATACCTGCCACCGAGATAGGTCTTGAAAACAGTTACAGGACAATTTCCGAGAACAGCTTCCTTCAACCTAGGCAATTCATTGATACTCAGAGTCTGAAGTTTAGCACAATTGTCAAGGTTGATCGTCTCGGCATTGAGATTCCTCAATGATAGAGTCTCAAGCGCCGGGAAGTTGTCCAGGCCGTCAATCGCCTTGACATTCAATGCATTCCAGCTGGAAGTGGAAATATCAAGTGCCGTCCCGGTCATACCTGGCTCCAGCAATTCGCATTCGGTGCTTGAATCAGATGCAAGAATCCATCCCTTCTTCACAAGTTCCTGACGGAGAATCATATCCGTGATGTTGAAGAGAACAGCATTCGGATTCTGCTGCTTGACAGAAACCTGAAGCATAATCTTCCCGCCTGATATGAAATTCAGGTCAGCAACTCGGCTTGCAGTATTCTCCCCGAACGAAAGTTTGATTGTGGTCGGGGTGAGGCCATCGGCACCTTTCGTGCCATCAGTCTGCGAGACAAGTGTCAGCCAGGACGGGAGCTCAAACGTGAAATCCACATTGGCATTGACTGTGAAAGTAACATCTCCCGCACTCAGGCCGGTGTAAACCACTTTCGGAGTATCCGTGATGATGGCATCAAGTTGGGCTTGTGACACCTTTACGGTTGTTGACTTCCCTTTTCCTGAAAGAGTGAGCTCAGTTGACCTTCCAATATAAGTCTCATTCGCATTCACGTTGAAAGAAAGGACAGTCTTGCCGAACACTTCCTGACGGTCAACGTATTCTATCCACTCTGAGCCTCCATCTGTAAAAACCGACTCAATCTCAGGCACATTGGTGTCAAGCTTGATCTTGAGGGAGGATTCTGATGAAGAGAATTCAACCTCGGAATCAGTAAGAAGGTCCATCACGAATGAAGGATTGCTGAACACTTTCACAGTTTTAACGGCCGAACCAGAGAACACTTTGAATTCTGTAGCAATAATATCCTTGGAATTGCTCGGGTCAACCTCAATGCGCAAGGTTTCCCCGCTCTTGCCGGACTCGGACAACGGTCTTGCCCACTCGCAGAAGCCTGAAACCCTCCAATCCGAGTCAGAAGTCACGACAACATCGTATATGCCACCTTCAGGGGCTGCCTCAACAGTCTCCACAGAGAGGCTGATGGAGCTGTTGTCAACCTTGATTTCCTCATCGTCACAGGCACTTAAGACAAGTGCTGCGGCGGTAAATACATATAATAACTTCTTCATGATCATTACCAGTTAATCGGTTTGGTTTCCATTGATTTTGATGACGGCCAATAATACTCAGGTTTCTTCAAAGGACTCCCGTACAGGCCCTGTGCAAGGTTGTTCATTGAATTGAACTGGGACTGGTTGCCCTGCTTGTTGGCGGCCCAAAGACCGAATGCCATCACATAACCATACTCACTGTTTGCATATCCCTGTGCCTGTGAGAGGCTTATACTGCCTCCTCGGGCCATCTCGAATGAATTCGCGCTGCAATTCGCAAGGGTCATTCCTGCATAAGGGACGCCTGCACGGCCGTAGTCACCTACCACGATGTCAAGCCATTCGTTGGACGGTATGCCGTCAACATAATCCTGACCTACGCAGCTGCCGTACTGATAGGAAATTATCTCCTTGTCAGGCATTGCCTTCTTGGTCTCGAAAATCAGACGTGAACCGGCCTCCCGGGATCGTTGTGTAAACAGCGGATTGCTGAGATCCGGAGAATTCGAGTACTCGTCATCATAGTTGACACCGTCGAGATTGTATGCCTCACAGAGATTCTTTACCGCCTGGGCAAACTGTCTTGCCCCGAGGTCTGAAAGCTGGGCGAGGCCTGACTCGTCGTGGTTGCCAAGGATGCTGATAATCACCTTGATACCCCTTCTGCGAAGAGGCTGGATAATCTCCTCGTTGTGGTCGAGAATGTACTGGACCTGAGGGTTGCAGAACACATAGACCTCTCCCTTCTCCCTGTCATAGTTTATGTTTGCGGCGAAAAGGACCACATAATTCCAGAGATATCTGCCGTCCTCCATCTGGAACTGGAGAGCGTTGAGAGGGTTGGTATCGTTCACTTCGAAGAAGAGAACAGTGCCCTTCTCTCCCGGCTTCCTCATTGCTGTACCCTCGCCGGAGCGGTTCTTGAGAAGATATACGCAGCGGCTTTCGGAGAGCTGCACGTCACCACCGGAGACAACCGCCTTCAAAGGCAGGATGTAGGTAGCCTCGGCAACCAGCTCGGTAGTGTCGGCCTTGGCAATCTCCACACCGAGTTTGTAGGAGACCTTCTCATCAGGTGCAACGACTATCTTGCCGTCGTTCTGGATAGAGAATCTGTCCTGAGGCCAGGCAAGGAAATCAGTGCCGTGCTCGTTGTTGTACTGGGCAACATACTCCGCATCATATTCCACCTTCACGTCCACACCGGCTTTCGGGGCACGTGAAAGGGTGAATGCCACATTGGTATTGTAAGTGTCGTGGAACATTTCCACGATTGTGCTGACCTTGTTCGAATTGGCATCGCGGAGAGTGCCTATGAGTGAGGTCACATTGGCGTAATCATCCTCATTCACCCTGTCGATTTCAATATCCTCCGTGCAGGAGACAGCGGACAGGGACGAGACAAGAACCGCCTGGGCCATCAATATGCTATAAAACTTTTTCATCATTTATCAATGTTAAGGAAGACTGACTTTGTTCCACTTTGGATTCTTGTCGCAGGTCAGGTCGTAACCGCTGGACGAGTAATCCTTGATAATGTTTCCTGCGGCATCGTCGAATTTCCAGTAGGAAATAAGGCCTTCAGAAGCAGGATCAACGGTGTAGAAGTGGTTAGGAGCATTGACATCCTCCTTGGTGAGAGTCTTGTTCCAGATACGCACTTCTGCAATGTCTCCGTCGAAATAACGGTCGCTGGAATATGAATATCCAATCCAGAAAACGCGGCTGCCGTCATCCTCGTTGTGATGCTTGGCACCGAGGTTCACAGAGGTCCTGCCGACATTGTCGGAGAGTTTCTCAGAGCCGTTGATGTAAACCTTCACATTGCCACTGTCGAAAGTCACTGCGACATGATACCATTTCCCGGTCTCGAACTGGAGGTCGGAGTTGGTGGTATTCCTGGAGCAGGCAATCTGCAGCTGGTTGTCCGGAACACCTGCGTCACCGATACGGAGAAGGAAATGGCCCTCTATTCCCATAATGGTGGAAATCTGTCTTCCAAATGCCTGGGGACGGATAAGTGCCTCCATAGAAAAGTTAGTGAGGCCGTTGAACTTGGAATCGTTGTTGAAGTCAGGATAGGCCCTGTTCTCGGCGATATTCGCAACCACATTGATGAGAGCCGCTCCCTTGAACACGTAATATACGATGGTCTTGGAGTCCAGGACATCGATTCCCTCAACGTCACGGAGAGCCACCGGCATCACATATACGGTCTCCCTGTCCAGTTTTTCAAGTTCAGTGAATGTCACAGTAGCAGGGGCGGATGCTGTTGCTCCGGCCTCGACCGTCACTTCGGCATTGTCAATGACACACATTGTGTCGGCAAGAACAACCGCATTCTCATCATAGCAGCTGAGTTTGTATGTCTCGAGCAGCTCAGGAGCAGCAACGAAGCGGCCGGTTATCTTGTTGGCAGCCTTGAGGGCAGTGCCGACCGACAACTCCCTGGAAACAGTGACTCCCGCTCCGGAAGGTTTGACCAGAATCTCTTCTGATGTGACTGATGTATTGATGAAGAGCTTGTTGTCGAAATGATGCTCATCCATCTTCTCCTTCTCAGAGGTGCAGGCTGAAAGCGAAAGCACCGCTGCGGAAAGAGTCAGCCAGAATATGTTGTTAATCAATTTTCTCATTGCTTCAATTATTTGATAGGTGAAGGATTCATAATTGAAATGGCCTCGCGGGTGTTGTAGAAAACCTGTGACAGATTGAAGTAGTCATTCTGCGCATTCTCAATGGCAATGCCGGCTTTTACAACTCCGGATGTGGTCTTGGCGGTCCACTCAGCGGCCCCGATGATGGCGGACTTTTCCTTTCCGTTCCTGTCAACGCCGGAGAATGTTCCGTCGGTCAAAGCCGGATCCACCAGTGAGCGGGTTGTAACAGAAACGATGAAGCGGTCAACTGGAATGTTGCCGTAACGGTTGGCAAGGCCCAGTTCATAGCTGAGTTCATACTCATTCACGGCGCCCGTGGCCGGAATTACCAGATAGTCAGCATCATTGATGAGTTCAACATTCTCAAGAATGTACTGAGGAGTTCCCTCGAAGAACACCAATGCATCCGGGCAGGAAGCAAGTGCTTCTGCAATAGGTGCGAGGAATGCGGCCTGGGCAGCCTTGAGCTCGGCCAATGCCTCTTCATTGCAGCTTGCAGGGTTCCTGGAAGAATAAACGATGTTCATTCCGTCATAGCCATATTCTGCCAGATAGGCGGTCCGGGTCTTCACGGCCTCTTTCACGAATGAATTGAGGGACACGAGAGTATCGGCCGGATCCACTGGAGTTTCCTCGCCTTCCCCGCCCTCAACGGGCTGATGGGCGTCATTCCAAGCCTCCGCATAGGCCTTGTATTCAGTCTCAATAGCCTTGTACTCAATCTGATAGAGAACTTTCTGGCCTTTCAGGGAGCGTACCTCCTGCATTTCGGCGGCTATATATTCGCTGACCTCAGGGTTGTAGAGAATGATGAAGTCAATGCTGTCCGGCAGGCAGGTGATGTGCTCGGCACGTCCGGAAGGAACGCCCGGCTTGTTGTCATATTTGGCAATCACGACCTTGTGGTCGGAAGCCCTGTAGTCCCTGATTGACTGGAAATAAGCCTTGTAGAGTTCCGGATTCTTCTCCTCCAGAGTGGTGTAATGGAAATCCACGGACTCAGGCTCTGTCCATTCGGAGCAGCCGGCGAGGGCTACAGCCGCAATGGCGGAAGTCAAGAGACATTTCAATGTGTTATATGTGATTTTCATTGTGTCAATAATTATTTGCAGTCAAACCAGAGTCTAGTAGCCATATTGTCAGCGCCCTTCAGGTACTCTGACACGGCCTTGGAGATATTGGACGGGTTGTTGATGTACTCGTCGCGAGGGTATGGCATACGGCGTGCGCCCGATGCAGAGTCAACCAGGCCGTTGCTCTTGTTGCCGGCATCGGAAGCCGGGATGAGATGAGGGTAGCCTGTACGCCTCCAGTCGGCCCAGGACTCGTTTCCGAGCAGCCAGTTGGCAATCCATTTCTGGGTGATGATTCTCTCCTGCATGGTCTCCTTGTCAGCGGCATCGTCCCAGGCTACAGTTATGCTGGAGAGTGCCTCTGAGTAAGTGTTGGTGCCGGCAGGGTCAAGGTAAACCTGTGGAACGCTCGAAGCATCAGCAAGATATGCTGAAGCATCCCCAGCTCCCCACTGCTCGAAGGAAAGACGGATTCCTTCCTCATAGAACTCTTTGGCAGTGCCGCCCATATCGTAACCGAATACTCCTGCCGCCTCAGCCTTGAGGAAGGCTACCTCGGCTGCATTCATCCAGTAAATCGGAGAATCCGAGGAAATCTTTACTCCTGAATACTTATGTCCGACGCTGGAGTGGTCAGGAATAATGATTCCGTGGCGCAGGCCGGTGTACTCGAAACCTTCACCCCATTCAGACTCAGTGAAATAAGCCTTGCGGCGAGGGTCATTGTATCCGTTCATGTAGCAGATGATGTCAGCGGCAGCGTGGGAGTCTCCGCCGGTCTGGCAGACAGCACCGTCGGAATGCTTGGCCATATTGTAATGCACGGCCACATTGATAGGGTTTCCGTCCACGCCGAATGTGGTCACTTTGGCATTGTCATCATTGGAGGTGAATACTCCGACCTCATTGTTCACAGCCTCCTCGGCCGCTTTCTTCGAAAGTTCAGGAGCGGCGTAGCTGATACGCATCGCAAGCCTGAGTTTCAATGAGTTGGCGAACTTTATCCACTTCTCTGTCTGACCACCGTAGATGATGTCGGCAGTAGGTGCGAAGTTGTTGGTGCGGTTCGGAAGGAGAACCTCGACAGCATCGGTAAGTTCCTGGATCATTGTCTTATAGACAGTCTCCTGGGAGTCGTACTCCACCTGGAGTTTGCCGTCCTGGCCAATCTTTGAATAAGGAATCGGACCGTAGGTGTCGCAGACCCTGTGCATAGCAGCCACCTTGACAATGTCCCCGACGGCGAGAATCACCGGATTGTCAGTGACATTGCGGAGCTGGTTGTAGTTCGTATAGACCACCGGCATCATCCTGTCGCTCTGCATGAAGACATTGGTCCAGTTGTCGGTAGCATTGTAGTTGGAAATCGTATTGGCGAAACCGGCATTGGCATCGGCCATATAACCTGCCATCGGGCCGCCGAGAAGGCACTCGGTGAACTGTGTTGTATTGACATCAGGTGAGATGACGCCGTCAGCGATTCCGGTGAGCGCAGCCTTGATGATGTAGCCGTCACGCTGGAGCTCGTCCTGGGTCACGCCGTAAGGATCGCTGTTGATCTCCAGATAGTTGGCCGTACAGGATGCCGCAAGGAACGCGGCAATGGCTGAGGCCGGTATGAGGCATTTATTTATAATCTTGTTCATGTTCATCTTAGAATTTGATTCTTACATTGAAACCGAAGTTGCGTGTGGACGGACTCATGAAGTAGTCGATACCCTGGTAATAGCTTCCGGTCGTGGCGATTGTCTCAGGATCGAATGGAGCCTTGTTGTAAATCATCCACAGATTGCGTCCCACAACCTGGAGGGTGAGCTCGCATTTCTTCAGCATCTTGCGAGGGAAGGTGTAGCCGACGCAGGCCTCCTGGAGCCTCAGGTTGGTAGCAGAGTATGTGTAGTACTGAGGTACAGTGTCTCCGGAGCCGATTGCGGTGTACCACTTGTTGGCATCGATGAGGTCTCCGCCATTGATGAGTACTCCGCCGTTGTCCCTTGCGATTGCGGAATCCTCGGATACTCCATAGTAGTCAAGCATAGCCTGGGTTCTTGAGAACACAACGCCGCCGAGACGGGCCGTGAGCATGAAGCCGAGGTTGAAGTTGCCTATGCGGAAATCATTCCTCCAGGCCATGTTTGCCTTCGGAGAGATGCTGCCGAGCTTGATGTAATTGTCCACATTGTCAATGGTCTGGGTGGCGATATTGCCGTTCTCATCGACATAGATGTCATTGTTGGAGTCACGCTTGAGGTCGCTCCTGGAGTAGATGTCGCCGAGGGAGCCGCCTTCCTTCAGGAGGAACTTCACGTTGCCGAGACCGCCCATTGTCATTGTCCCGATTTCAATCGGCTCGCCGGTCATAGGGTTGACGCAGTTGGTGAGTGACCTGATTTTGTTGCGGTTCATGGAGAATGTGTAGTTGCTCTGCCAGTTGAAGATGCCCCAGGTCTTGTCAAATCCGAGAGCGAGCTCGAGACCCTGGTTGAGAACGCTTCCCGACTGAATCGGAATGCTTGAGTAACCTGAACCTGAAGAAATTGTAGGATAGATAGTCTGGTTCTTGGTGTCGGTGTGATAATAGGTAGCCTCGAGATTGAACCACTGGAGGAATCTCATGCTGAGACCTACCTCCCAGGAGTCAGTACGCTCAGGCTTGAGGTCCTTGACCGGATATGAGGTCTGCTGGTTCCAGCTGGAGCCCTTCTCAGGCCAGGTGTGGAGAGGATTTGCAATAAATCTCTCGAAAGGTGAACCTACCGATGCGTATGAAGCCCTGACTTTCAGATATTCAAGGTCTTTCGGCATATTCGGGATAATCTGGGAGAGGACTACGGAAGCTCCTACTGAAGGATAGAAGAAGCCCTTGGAACCGGACTGGGGGCCTGCAAGCTGTGAAGGCCAGTCGTTCCTGCCTGTCAATGTCAGATAGTATGCTCCCTTGAAGCCGACCTCGGCGGAGGCATATACGGACTGGGTCTGCTCCCTCCATCCGGACTGTGCCTTCACGAGTTTGTTCTGGTCCACTGTGAAGAGGCTGAACACGTTAGGGAGGTTGTCAGCCGCAATCGGGCCACGGTTCTTGGTGAGGTCATATCTCATATCGGAGATGGATGCGCCGACATTGGCGTGGAGACTCCAGTTGTCCCAGGTCTTGTTGATGTCGAGGAGGGCGTCGGCATAAACCTGCTTGTCCTCGGAAATCTCAAGGCCGTAGAGACCGTTGTTGGACTGCTCCGTAAGCTGGGTGTTGGTAGTCGCAAAGAACTTCTCGGTGTATTTGTTGGTAGAATTGTCAATGCGCACCCGGCCTGACAATGAGAGCCAGTCGAGAATCTTGTATGAGAGACCTGCACCGAGCATGTAGCGGTCCTTCTTGTTGACACGGAGGTTGCGGTAGTTAATCCAGTACGGGTTCTGCATTGTCATTCCCGCATCTCCTACCGGCCAGTACTGGGTGTAGATAGACCTTGCGGTGTCATATCTCTCGAACATCCTGATGTCCTCCCAGTCATTGCCGCGAGGGAAGAGATATGCGCCTACGACAGGGTTGTTGTACACACCCTGGTTGGTCATATTCCTGTCATTCTGCATAATGTAGCTTGCAGTAACGTCAAGGGTCATCTTGTCGTCAAGGAAGCTGGTGGTGTTGCGGAATGTGAAATTGTAGCGGTTGTATGAGTTGTTCGGAATATTTCCCCTTGAATTCACTGCGGCTGCGGAGAGGTATGTCTGGTTCTTCTCCGTGCCGGTGGACAATGCAACTGACTCTGTACCGGTCACACCGAGCTGGAAATAATCCTTGGCAGGATCATATCCCATATAGTTGGTCTCGTTCAGGCGGTTGCCCCAACTGCGGACGATTGAGCCTTCGGAAGATGTGTAGTCTCCCGTGCCGTACCTGTTCTGGAAACGGGGCAATACCAATGGACGGTACATATCCGTGTTGCTGGAGATAGTCAGGGAAGTCTTGCCCTGCTGTCCCTTCTTGGTGGTGATGACGATGGCACCGTTGGCAGCGGATGAACCGTAGAGGGCGGCTGCGGCTGCACCGGTGAGGACTGTCATTGACTCGATATCCTCAGGGTTGATGTCGGCAACCGGGTCGGTCGTACCCTGTGAGGAGAACTCTGTACCGGCTTCCTTGGCGACATTGAACATAGGGACTCCGTCAATGACGTAGAGGGCATTGGAACTCTTGGAAATGGATTTTTCACCACGCATCACGACTTTGGAAGAACCGCCGACTCCGGATGAGGAGGCATTGATCACGAGACCTGCCACCTTTCCGTTGAGGGAATTGACGAAGTTGGCGTCCTTGTTGCCGAGAATGGCGTCAGAATCAACTTTCTGCACGTTGTATGAAAGGGCCTTCTCCGAACGTTTGATACCGAGGGCGGTAACTACGGTGCCTTCCATCAGGATGGTATCGTCCTCGAGGACAATATTGAACTCCCTCCTTGTGCCGATGGCGAACTCCTGGGTCTTGTATCCGAGGCAGGAAATTTCGAGAATTCCGCTCTCGCTTCCGGCAGGAAGTTCAAAAGAGAAATTACCGTCCAGGTCGGTACTGGTTCCGGTCAATGTTCCCTTGATGAGAACTGCGGCGCCCATAACCGGCTGGCCGTATGCGTCAATGACAGTTCCGGTCACCATCGTGGATGACTGCGGTTTCCCGGACTGGGCCGGTTTGTTGGAAATGTAAACATTCGTACCCTGAATGTTCCAGGAAATGTTCATTCCATCGAAAATCCGAGTCAATGCGGATTCTACACTCTGGTCGGAAACATCCACTGTAACCCTTCGGGACAGATCGACCTGGTCATTCAGGAAAAGATACCTCGACTGCTGCTCCACCTTGTCCAGGACACTCTCCAGAGTGGCATTTTCCACTTTGAGAGTGATGCGCTGCGCACTCGCCACCACAGGTGAAATGCACAGGACAAATGCAAGAACAGCAAGTCTACAAGCAAGCAATAGACCTTTGTTCATGATTTTTAATTAGTTATTAGTATTATTCAATGCCTTGCGGCTATTATTTTATTCAATCAAGACTACCGTATATGCACGGTAGCGGTCTCCTTGTCATATTCATATTCGAAATCCGAAGCGAGCTGAAGCACGGACATAGCGTGCTCAATGCCGTCGGACACACGTACCTTACCTCTGGTATATGTAATGACCGGAATACTGTCGCATTCCATCATGACCTTCACATTGTAAGCCTTCTCGAACTTCTTCATCAACTCGTCGAACGGCAGACGGGAGACATCAATCACACCCTCGGACCAGCAGCCCACAGCCGACATATCCCCGATTTTCTCGACGATGAACCGGCCGTCACAATATCTTGCCACTTCTCCCGGGACGAGGACACGTGTCTGGGCAGGGTCAGAGATAGCGCTGACTTCAATGGAACCGCGGAGCAGCGAGGCCGTGAATTCATTGTCTTCAGAATCTGCAGTAACCTCGAACTTTGTTCCAAGCACCTTGACCTTTCCGGCCCAGGTCTCCACGAAGAACGGCTTCCTACCGTCCTTTGCCACGTCCAGGAGGACTTCCCCCTCATTGACCTTTATATTCCTGGATTTCCTCGAGAATACGACCGGGACCTCGACCTCGGTACCGGAATTCATCCACAAATGCGTTCCGTCCGCAAGAAGGATGTCCATCCTCTCCCCTGCAGGCACACGTATGGTCTCACTCTTCGATGCCAGGGTCTCAATGGTTGCCTGTTTTCCAAGATAAGCCGCACCGAATGCCACCACTATTACGGCGGCAGCCCTGAGCAATGCAATTCCGGCCCTCTTCCAGAATGGTCTCGTGACTTTTCCGGCCAATGGCCCGCGTGCGGCAAGGATGTCCTGCTCGCTTGTGTACATTACCATTCCCTCGAACATCAGATGGGCTTCCCTGTAAAGCTTGGCCCGGCTTCCGTCGATGTCGCCGAGAAGCCATTCCCTGACAAGTTTCTCTTCCTGCCTCGTTGGCCGGCAGGCAAAGTAGCGTATGAGCAGATCCAAATCCATAATTGAAACCTTTTACACTATTATGACACTTAAGTTTGGGGGTTGGACCCCCTGGCTGTGGAAATTTTTGAGAAATTTATAGTGATTATCCGCAAATCGTACAGCAACTTTCGTCCATGCGCGGAACTTTGACACGCTGGCAAGGTGGTGGACCTTCCACGATTTGGCCCTGTAACGCGGACGGTTCCACCCGTTGACTCAGACTGGAAGGACTGGACAATACTGTCCGCACAGGATTTCACTATCTCTGCGAACAGACCGCATCTCTGCATTGACTACATCATGCTGTTGAACGGGACGGTGAAATGCAATGTGCTTGAAACAAGAGTCCCTGTCGAATTCAAGACCGGAGACGTGACCATCGCATCAGACCATCTGCCGGTAATGGCTGTCGTTGAATGGTAATTTATACACAATAGTTTTCCGTTTCATCCCGGGCAAGACTCATTCTGCCCGGGATGAT
>JBJEBP010000014.1:0-17903 GCA_051870135.1 Candidatus Cryptobacteroides sp.
TATAGAAGTCTTCAAAAAAGTATAATCCAATAATAAATTCTTGAATTAATAACACTATTTTCTATGAGAGTGAAACTAATGCAAATCCTCGTTCTCCTTTCAGCATTGACGCTGCTCGGAGGAGGAGTACTGTTCGCTCAGACCGCGGACCGTTTGGACGTGTCCGGAACGGTTGTTGACCGTAACGGAGAACCCGTCGTGGGCGCTTCTGTCATCGTGATTGGTACAATGAAGGGTACAATCACCGACATTGACGGCGCATTCTATCTCTCAAACGTGGCCAAGGATGCCACGCTCTCTGTTGACTTGCTAGGCTACAGGACGGAGACTCTTCCTGTCGCCGGGAGATCAAAGGTGGAAATCATTCTCGAGGACGACGCTCTGGCACTTGAGGAGAGCGTCGTGGTCGGATACGGACAGATGAAGAAGAGCGACCTTACCGGCTCGGTGGCCTCCGTGAAGCCTGAAAAGCTCACTGACATACCGGCAAACTCCATCGACGGCCTTCTTCAGGGCCGCGTGGCCGGTGTCCAGGTCATCAACTCGTCACAGGACCCGGGTGCGGCTTCCACCATCAGGATCAGGGGAAATTCATCATTGAACGGCTCGAATGCGCCGCTCGTTGTCATCGATGGCTTCCCTTACGGTGATGCCGGCGACCTCAAGCAGATCAATCCTCAGGACATTGTCTCGATGGAGGTTCTCAAGGATGCCTCCGCCTCGGCAATCTACGGCTCAAGAGGTGCGAACGGTGTCATTCTCATCACCACGAGGAAAGCCAGGGAGAACAACACGAAGATTGTCGTGCGCCAGCAGACCACGATGTCACAGTTCTCTTCCAAACTCAATCTCTGGCGTGACCCCGTCCTGATGGCGATGCTTTCCAACGAGTCCAACATCAATGCGGGTCTGACTCCTACATACGTCGGAGCGGTCAATGCCAACGGAGTTTACTATCCTTCAATCGAGGAACTCAAGACTACCTGGACCACCAATACCAGATGGGACGACATAGTCTTCCGCGACGTGCCTGTATCGGACAACACGACCGTCCAGGTGCAGAGCAGCAATGACAAGACCACCTTCCTCGCCTCCGCCAACTACTACCGTGACAACGGTATGTACATACAGGACTACTATCAGAAATACGGCGGCAACTTCTCGGTGGAACACAAGGTCTATGACAATCTCCGGATGAAGGCCAGCGCCAACATTACCCGCAACAAGAGGAACAACAACAGCGGCCTGTCCTATTCCAGAAACCCTATTTTCCCGGTCTATGACGAGAACGGGGACTATTGGCAGTACAGCGTTCAGGACTATTATCATCCTCTCGCCCTTACCAATCTCCAGAAGAATGTCAGTACCGGGCTGGACCTCATATCGTTCGCATCATTGAGCTATGACCCTCTAGACTGCCTGAACATCAGCGCCCAGCTTAACTATAAGCACGGCGAATCCATCACGGACAAGTATTATCCCAAGAAATACTCCGAGACCGGCACTTTCAATGATGGCTACGGCTCCATAAACAACTGGAAGGACGACAATGTCGTTGCCGACATCTATGCTACCTTCGACAAGACCTTCGGCGGCAAGCATCATCTCACCGCAATGGCAGGTTACTCATACGAGAACTATCAGTCCCGCAGTTCGTTCCTGGCCTCCAAGGGCTATGTCAACGAGTCGCTTGAGAATGAGAACCTCGCCTCAGGCAATCCTGAGACCTACTCCATCAGCAACGGGGCATACAAGACCGAGCTCGTGTCAGCCCTTGTCAGGCTCAACTACGTCTATGACAACCGTTACTTCCTGACATTCACCGCACGTGCCGACGGCTCGTCCAAGTTCGGAAAGGACAACAAGTGGGCATTCTTCCCTTCGGGAGCATTCAGCTGGAAGCTCAGCGAGGAGTCCTTCCTGGAGGATGCGAAGTGGCTTGACGTGCTTAAAGTCAGGGCTTCCTACGGTATATCCGGAAACCAGGGCATATCGGCATATCAGACATTGAGCCGCTATGGCCAGCACAAATATTACCACAATGGCTCCTGGGTCACAGCCATCGGCCCGGGCTATCAGTCTGGCTATGCAGGACAGGGCGGAATATACGCTGTCTGGAGCGGTATCCCGAACACCGGTCTCAAGTGGGAGACTACCTCGCAGGTCGATGTCGGACTCGACTTCTCGGCATTCGGGAACAGGCTCAATGTCACCTTCGACTGGTATGACAAGGTGACCGACGACCTTCTCCGCGAACGCAATATCGCCCCGTCTTCCGGCTATGACAAGATGTGGGTCAATGACGGGAAAATACGCAACAGGGGAATCGAGCTCACCATTGACGGAGTCTTCTTCAGGAACCGGGACTGGAATGTGGGCGGTACCTTCGTGTTCTCCCGCAACAGGAACAAAGTTCTCAGCCTTGGCAATGCCGTCGAGGCCGGACTTAACACCGACAAGCGTACCGGGATGCAGTTCGAATACTACGGCAACAGCATGGAGCAGTTCCGCTCCTATACCAATATCCTCGCAGTCGGCCAGCCTATGTATGTGTTCTACGGCTATCAGGTGAACGGAATGGTTCAGTCCCTGGCCGAGGGCCTTGAGGCAGGGCTTTCCGGAGACGATGCCCAGCCTGGCGAGTTCAAGTACATGGACATCTACAATGAGGACGGAATGGCAACAATCAATGAGGATGACAGGTGCATAATCGGTGACCCGAACCCTGACTGGACCGCTTCATTGGCATTGAACGCATCCTGGAAGAATCTTGACCTGAGCCTGTTCTTCAACGGAGTATTCGGCAATGACGTTCTGAATACCAAGCGTTTCGGCCAGCCTGACAATTCTCCTCTCCGCTGGACTGAGGATAATCCTACCAACAAGTACCCTAGACTCAATGCCAACCGTCAGACCAAACTTTCCGACTGGTGGATTGAGGACGGTTCGTTCGTGAGGCTCCAGACTGTCACATTGGGATATACCATTCCGTTCAAGAAGAATGACATCTCCAAATCTTTGAGAATCTATGTCAGTGGAGACAATGTGTTCACATTCAGCAAGTTCGGAGGATATGACCCTGAGGTCGGAATCCTCGGAATCTACTATGGCGGCTATCCAAGGCTCCGCAAGTGGACTATCGGAGTTGATTTAACATTCTAAAACATTGAAAGCCATGAAACTTAAAAATATCATACTTGTGGCTGCGGGGATGTCGGCGCTCTTCTCCTGCTCGCTTGACGAATACCCCTACGGCTTTTATTCCGAGGACAATTTCTACAAGACTTCTGCCGATGCCGAGGCTGCGGTGAACTATATCTACGATGCCATCAACTACATCGAGTATTCCCGTTCCATTGTATTCCTCGGGGACATGAACACTGATGTGATGACACCGAAAGGTGACGCTACGGCTGCCAACAAGGAACTCGACGGCTGGAAGCTGAACAATTTAAATACCAACACCACACTCGGCAACTTCTTCAAATATTCCTACATCACCATCAACAGGGCCAATTCCGTCATCAAGAATGTCGGGGCTATGACTTCCATCGATGATGACCTGAAGAACCGCTATGTAGGTGAAGCCTACTTCATGAGGGGTTGGGCTTATTTCTGCCTGGCCCGCAATTTCGGCAAGGTCCCGATTCATACCGAGCCCGTCACGACTCTCGACCAGAGCGCGGTTCCTGCCGCGGCTACTCTCGACGAGATGTGGAACCAGATCATTTCCGACCTGGAGAAGGCCATTGAACTGCTCCCTCTCTATGCCAGGCCTGAGACCGGAAGGGCTGACAGGGCCGCTGCCTGCGGCTTCCTTGCCAAGGCTTATCTCTACATTGCCTCCGCCAAGGACCACGGTGCGCCTCAGTACTCGGAGATGACATTTGATGTGGACTCCTACTATGCCAAGGCCGTTGAATATGCAGCGATGGTAGTGGACAGCCCGGAGCAGACGACATACGGCTTCGTTGACAATCTCCTTGATATCTACGATGTCGAGAAGCCCGACGGGGCGGAGAATATCTTCATAATGTCAATGGACAGGACCGGAGAGAGCGAAGGCCAGTATTCCAAGATTTCCAAGATGTATCTTCCTTACATTTCCGGTGCCGCGGTTTATCTGAAGCAGGGTGACAGCGATAGCTTCATCAAGACCCACGACGGATGGGGTGAGTACAGGACTGACCTTGACTTCTATGCCTCGTTCGAGAGCGGTGACCGCCGTCACGACTGGCTCTTCTGCAATGAGGTCTATGACGAGGGTGGAAATGTCATAGCTTCCGTGGCTGACGGAAAACTGACCTACCCGTTCTGCCGCAAATTCATTGACCCTCAGTTTGTCGGGGACAAGACCTCCACCAGACCGTTCCTGCTCAGGTATTCGGACGTGGCACTCATATATGCGGAGGCCGCAGGCCCGACAGCCAAGGCCTATGAACTGGTGAACTACATCAGGAACAGGGCCAATCTCGGAGAACTTGCTCCCGGCCTTGGCAAGGATGAGTTCCGCGAGGCTGTCCTGAACGAGAGAAAGTTCGAACTGGCTTTCGAGGGTGACCATTGCTATGACCTGCGCCGCTGGAACCGTCTTCATACTGACATTTCAGAGGCCAAGGCCCAGGGATTCACCGCCGAGGATCTGGTCTTCTATCCGATACCTAAGGTGGAGACTGACCTCAATCCGAAATTGTAAAATACGAACATTATGAACAAGTTAAGATACATTATCGCAGCGGCGATTTCGTTTCTCGCCATTGCATCCTGCCAGAAGGACCCTTGGTCCGATATCGCGGACGGGGACTGGAACCACGAGCGTTCCATCATTGACATAAAGTTCAAGGGACAGGCCGGGACCCCGGTGATTACAAATACCGGGGCTGAGACCGGAACAGTTGACCTCCAGCTCGCCACGGCTTACGTCGAGGATCTCTCCAGGGTCGAGGTGGAGTACATTACATTGTCATACAAGGCTACGGGCTCAGTCGAGTCCGGAGGAACCATTGATTTTACCGCTCCGTCACCTGAGATTGTGGTTTCATCACCGAACGGGGATGTCAGGACCTACAAGCTCAATATGACCGAGTTTACCGAGACATTGACCGGAAAGTACAAGATTACAGGCTCCAAGGTGTTCGGCGGAACCGGCCCTATGTATGGCGGAGGTGCCGTGATGGATCCGGCTGCCAAGTCCTGGTGCTGGAATTCCAATGGCTTCGGCCCGACTGCGGAATATGATGACTATCTGGATATTACGCTGGATGAGATTACGGATGACGGCAATACTGTCGGTACCTGCATCCATTATGGCGGAGTGGACGGAAAGCATTGGAACTGCATTTTCGAGGCTTCGATGAACAAGGAGGGAAAGGACCAGATTGACCTTCACAAGTTCTACCGCCAGATACCTATAGGAAAGAGTACCTGGAAGAGGAACTATTCCGACAATACCATATCGTTCATTGATGCGGAGGGCAAGGTGACTACTTGCACGTTGATGGAAAGCGGCACTTACGAGATTTACAACCAGGACGGATACACCCATTCCGTCACCGTGGATGACAATGCTTTCAGATTCGCACTCTCCGGCAAGGATGACTGGACCAACATCTATTCCGACTACGACAAGTTCGTCAAGAGGCCTTGGGCATTCTTCGTGATGGTAAGCCCTGTGGACGAGATTCCCAAAGAGTCGATGACTGAGGGTACAGAAGGAGACCTTACTCCTCCGGACCCGGAACCGGAGCCGGTGTTTGAACTGGGCGGAACTTATTCATTGACAAGGTTTACAGTGTATGGAGGCTGCGATTCTCCGGCATTCGTGAATCCTGCGGACAAGAGCTGGATGTGGAATTCATCAGTCTATAACGAGAAGGACAACAAGCTCGTGCTCGAGGTTTCCGAGACAGCGGAGGACGGAAAGATGAAGGGAACCGCCGACTATCAGGCAGGTGCGGACGGAAAGTACTGGGATTGCGTGATGCTAGCTGAGAAGAACAAATGGGGGACCGGCGCTCTGAACCTGAGCTCGTCATACGGACTTCTACCTAAGGGTACAAGCAAGTTTGTCTATGACCCTGAAGCCGGCACGATGGCATTTACTTCAGGTATCATCACTGTTACCGTCCGCTTCCTCCTTGCCGGCACCTACAAGTTCGGTGAGAATGAGAAGGAACTGGTGGTCGGTGATGTGGCCCTGGACTTCGACCTCGGATACAGCGGAATGCCGGAAGGCTACGACCAGAGCTGGCTCTGGACAGACTTCGACCGTTTCGCGGTTGGCCAGAGGAACTATGTAATGCTTTTCTCAAAGGACGCTTCCGCTGAATGATGTATGCTTGGGGCGGCTTTCAGGCCGCCCCTGTGAGATAATGCGTTGATTATGAAAACAATTGCAATGATGGCAGCCGCTGTGGCTCTCGCCGGTTGCACGGCGGGGAATATCATCAATGTGGAGGTGAGTTCCGAGGTTGTCAGCCTTGATTATGTGGGCAACGGCGTGGAGTGGGACCCGTATGACGAGGCCCTGTCCTGGGGTTCGGAGGTGAGCGGGGAAGACTGGGCAAAACTGGAGGAAAGGCTTGACTATATGCGTCCCGGCTATGTCAGGTGTATGATTAACAGCCCGTTTACATACTATGATGCCTCTGCCGGGAAATATGACAGGAACAGGAATGTCGAGTCTTTGAAAAGGCTTCTGGGATATTGCCAGAAGCATTCGGTGAATGTCATTTTCGGGGAATACAATCCTCCCCGCTGGGATATGAAGGGCTCGGAGGAATGGGTCAGGATGTCCGTGGACTTCCTGAACTGGCTGGTCAATGACCTGGGCTATGACTGTATCAGGCAGTTCGTCATCTTCAATGAGCCTGACGGCAACTGGGCTTCCACAAACGGGGATTACGACTTCTGGCTCTCAATGGTACGACGTTTCGACGAGAGGATGTCCGAGTATCCCGGGCTGAAGGAGAAAGTCAGTCTTGCCGCTCCGGATGCCGTGATGAACTACCGGAACCCTGCCTCGGAATATGATGCCGAAGGCTGGGTGGCAAATGCCGCGAGGGATCTCGGGACCATTGCAGGTATCTATGACGTCCATGCATACCCGGGCAGGAGATTTGTCCTCAGCGGTGATTTCCGCAAGACCCTTGTATCAATGAAGGCCAATGTCCCTTCTGGTTCCCGCATTGTCCTTGGCGAGGCCGGATACAAATATCAGGGCGATCCTGCCGATTCTTTGCTCTGGAATGAGTATCTTCGCAGATGCGAGGGCCATCCATATACGAAGGGCTCGGACTGCAATATGCTGGTATATGACTATTTCTACGCCCTGGATATGCCGTTCCTCGCAATGGAGGCCATGAACGGAGGCTTCTCCGGCGTGGCGGCCTGGATGCTGGATGACGCAATGCATACCAATGGGGATTCCGGCCGCCCTGAGGATTTGAAAATCTGGGGAATGTGGAACATTCTGGGAGAAGAGGTGTTCGGCGACTCGAAGCAGGAGGAAATCAGGCCCTGGTACTATACCTGGTCATTGATTTGCAGGTATTTTCCTTCCGGTTCTGACATACTCAAGGTGAGGACAGACGAGAAATACGGATTCACCGCCGCCGCTGCCGTGAAGAATGGTAAAATGAGTGTCGCTCTGGTGAACTGCAATGAGGAAGACATTGACGTGGACCTTTGTCTGCCGAGGGCTCTGGAGAATGCCTCAATGTTCTCGTTCGTGAAGCCGGGGACTTTGGCAGAGTCGGTGGCCCCGTCCAATGCCTGCCTGAAAATGAATATTCCGGTGGAGAGTTTCATTCTCCTTACAGAAATGGTAAATGATTGATTATAAGTTGGATATGAGAAAGTTTTTATTGACTGCCGGCGTATTGCTTACCTTGTCCTGCTCAGGTGTGGAGAAGGTCAAGGGAATCAATGATGGCGGTCAGGAGGAGGAAGTTAACGAACTGACTCTCTGTGATGCTTCCGCCACTGCCGGGACCCGTGCGTTCTACGCCAATCTCTGGAAAATCCAGGAGAAGGGCTTCATGTTCGGCCACCACGATGACCTGATGTACGGACGCTACTGGTACAATGAGGCTGGCCGCTCCGATACCAGGGATGTGTGCGGGGACTATCCGGCTGTTTACAGTCTGGATTTTGCCACTCTTTCGGATGACCGGAAGGCGACTTCTGCTGAAGAAAACGCCATCAGGATGCGTTGCATCAAGGAGGCCTACGACAGGGGAATGGTAATTACCGCCTGCTGGCATATCAACAATCCTCTGACCGGGGGAGATTCCTGGGACAATTCCAGCAAGCAGGTGGTCGCATCGATACTTGAGGAGGGGAGTGATGTCAATGTGAAGTTCAAGGGCTGGCTGGACAACCTGGCCGAGGCCGCATCCAGTATGAAAGGCTCTGACGGGAAACTTATTCCGGTAATTTTCAGGCCTTTCCATGAGCATACCCAGACCTGGTCCTGGTGGGGTTCCTCCTGCACCACTTCTGAGGAATACATTGCCTTGTGGAGATTTACAATTTCCTATCTCAGGGATACAAAGGGCGTACACAACTTCATTTACGCCATTTCCCCGCAGATGGACAGTGCCAAGACCGTGGATGATTTCTATTTCAGATGGCCGGGTGACAACTGGGTGGATTTCGTGGGTATGGACTGCTACCAGGGCATCAACAACTCCGTTTTCGTGAACAACCTCAAGGCGATTTCCAAGGTGTCCACAGACAAGCACAAGCCTTGTGGAGTGACCGAGACCGGAGTGGAGGGTTTCAAGGCCACGGATTACTGGACGGTCAACATTCACGCCCCGATGACAGGGCGGCGTGTCAGCATGGTGGTGACCTGGAGGAATAAGTTCGTCGGCACAAATGAGAGCGACAAGCATTATTTTTCGGTGTATAAGGGGCATCCTTCCGAGGCTGACTTCGTGAAGTTCTACAATCAGGACAATACTTTCTTCTGCGAGGATCTTCCTGATATGTACTCTATGCCGGCCGGGATGACTGTAAAATAAGCTAAAGATATGAACACAAACAACTTCCGCCGGGCCGTAGCGGTAATGGCGGCCACCCTGGTCTCATTGTCCTGCACCTTTGCCGCGCAGAAGGATACATTGCGCATCCTGTCCATAGGCAACAGCTTTTCTGACGATGCCGTGGAGTGGTATCTTCACGATATCGCCAAGGCTGACGGCAAGGTGATGATTATAGGGAACATGTACATCGCGGGCTGTCCGCTGGAACGCCATCTGGACAACAGCCGCACCGGGGCTAAAGATTATTCATATCGGAAAATCGGTGCCGACGGAGTCCGGAGTATTACCCCGGGTTACTGTCTTGAGGATGCGCTTGCCGATGAGAAATGGGATGTGGTGACAATGCAGCAGTCCAGCCCGATATCAGGGCAGTACAGCAGCTGGGAGGCTTCGTTGCCGGGGCTGTATGCCTACTTGAAGGCACATGTGGCGGAAGGAACCCGATTCGCAATCCACCAGACCTGGGCATACGAGCAGACATCCACTCACAAGGGCTTCGTCAACTATGACAAAGACCAGATGAAGATGTACAATGCCATCGTGGACGCTGTTGACAGGGCTGCGGACCTGATAGGGGTCGGTATTGTCATTCCTGTTGGGACAGCCGTCCAGAATGCCCGCACTTCATTCCTCGGGGACCATCTGACCCGTGACGGCTACCATCTCAGTCCGACCATAGGACGCTTCATAGCCTCCTGCACCTGGTACTGCAAACTGACTGGCAATACATTGAAGCACAATACATTCCGACCGGAAAATATTGAGCCGGAGATGATTGAGGTGGCCTACCGCGCGGCCATTACCGCCGTCCGCCGGCCGGACAGGGTTACAGCCATCAAGTAAACGGCTTTCTAATGCCTGAGATGATAGACCATCTGCAATGAGAAATAGCGGCCGAGACCGAGATAGACGCTGTCGGAGGAACCGTTGGTGCTTATGCTGTGGCGGAAGTTGCGGGCGGTAGCGTTGCAGAGGTCATTGACACCTATGCTGATCTCGCCAAGCTGGTTGCGGAAGAGTTTCTTTCCGATGAAAAGGTCGCAGTACAGGAGCTTGTCATTGTAGAGCCTGTCTATGTTGAGGTTCTGCTGAAAATGGACGGAACCGTTGAAAGTCAGGCCTTTCCATATAATCCACTTCAGGCTGCCGCGGGCGTGCTGGGTGAAATAGTTGTTTCGCCGGACACCGTTGCGGTCTGAGTACTCATTCATCGTGTACTGCCCGTTCCAGGAGAGGGTAAAGTCAATGTAGCCGTTGAGGTTGCTGTCTAGACGGGTTCCCAGCGAGCAGCTGTTCCGGTGTACCGGGACCTTGTCGGCATTGATCATTCCCGGGATTGTGGACATTGAGCCGGAAGCGTTGATATTGAAGTTGCTGGAGATGAACTTCACCGGGCAGCCGAATGAGATTTTGCCGGTCAGCCTGTGGAAGCCGGAGAGATTGATGGGCTTGGTGTACTGGTTGCCTTCGCCGAGCTTGACGCCCTCCGCCACTTCAAAGTCCGGAGAGTCGATTACCAAGGAATCGGCGTGATAATTCGCACTTCCTGCGAAACTCATTGACAATGAAAGAGTTGAACCCTTCTTTCTGTTCGTGTGGACATATCTTCCCTCCACGCTGTGCTGGCTTGACGGATTGATATCCGGGTTGCCTGAACGGATGTAACTAGGGTTGTTGAGGTTCACGACATTCTGCATCATTGACGCCGTCGGGTTGGTCGTGAAACTTCTCGCCGTCAGCCTAAGGGTATTGGCGGGGTTGAATCTCAGGTTGCCGATGAGGCTGTAAATCAGGTTGTTGAATCCACGGTGCACCGAATATGAGACCGGCATCTCGGCTGAGCCGTTGTAGTCAGTGCGCTGGTATGACATGCTTCCTGTCAGGACAAAACGCTTGGTCGTGAAACTGTACCTCGCTCCGGCCGTGTGTGTGGCGAACAATGTTGAGTTCACCGCGGACTGACGCTTGTCGGGATTCTCATTGTAGGCCTCGTTCTTCTTGTTGAAAAGGTAGGTGAAATTCTCAGCGGAACTGTGATTCTGCGAATATTTGTAATCAATTGACAGTCTGGACTTACGGCTCAGCGGCTCAGTGTAGGACGAACCCGCATTGAAAGACCAGTTCTCACTGCCCCTGTCCCGGTACTGCTTCGACCAGCTGTCGGCCAGTTCAATGTCATAACCGTCCTCCTCGTCATTGAATACATATTGGGCTGAATGCTCGAGGCCGGAATAATGATAATATGAGCCTCCGGCATTGATTCCGAGGCTCCGGCCCGGCTTCTTGAATCGGTAGCGGTAATTTGCGCTCAGCCTGGCACTTACATTCCACCTGTCATTGTCATTCGGCACGGAACGGTTCCTCTTGAACAATGTGTCCCTCACACCGTCCCCGTCCGTGGAAATATTGTGCAGGCTGATGAGCTGGCTCCTCGTGTCGCTCAGGTCCTGGTAGGTCAGGCTCGGCCGTATAATCACGGTATGCCTCTTCTTCTGGTCGGAGGAAATCCTGGCGGAGAACCTGTGCGTGGAATTGTCCGCATTGAAGTCGGTCTCAGTGCCTGTAAGCTGCTCAAGTCCCTGGCTGACAGTCCTAAGTCTGTCGTTCAACGTGAGATTGTGATTGTCAATGTGGTTGAACATATAGCTTCCGTTGAACCATTTGTTCGAGTAGTTGGCACCGGCGGACTGCACGCTTGATATGCCGTCCAATGACTTCACGGAGAAATCGCTTCCGTTGCTGCCGCCGTCCGAGGCGGATGCGCTGACCAGGTCGTCCGAGACGAAGTTGTACTTGCTGATGTTGTTGGCCATTCCCAGCACGGTCAGGCTCCGTTCTTTCCCGAAATAATTCAGGTTGCCTCCCCCGATGTATTTGTCAGGTATGCCGTAGCCGCCGTAGATCCTGCCCGCCAGGAATTCCTTGTCTCCCTTCCTTTTCGTGACAATGTTGATGGCCGTGTATTCGTTGCCGTCATCCATCCCGGTCAGTTCGGCCTCGTCGCTCCTTCTCTCCATCACCTCAATCTGGCTCACCAGGTCGGCAGGCACGTTTCTCAATGCGGTCATCACGTCGTCGTCGAAATACTCCTTGCCGTCAATCAGGACCTTGTTCACCTTCTTGCCATTGGCCTCCACCGAGCGGGAGGCGACGGAAATGCCCGGCATCTTGGAAATGAGATCCTCCGACGAGGCTCCCATCATTGTCTTGTACGCGGCTGCATTGTAAATTAGGGTGTCACCGCTCTGGGAAGTCCTGAGGGCCTGCTCGCTATGGACAGCCGCATCGAGGGCCACGGCATCCTCACGCATTAGGATTGTCCCAAGTTCGTTGTCATCCGGAGCAATGCTGACTATCCTGTTCTTGTACCCGAGGATAGAGCAATGCAGGGAGAGCCGTCCAGCCTGTATGTTCTTGAACGAGAATTCGCCGTCTTCGCCGGAGGTAGTGTACTTGATGTTGTTGCCCTCCTCGTCGTTGAGCTCGACCACCACGCCTGCCAATGGAGCGGTGGAAAGGCTGTCGCAGATGCGGCCCCTTAGGTAACGCTGCTGTGACAATGCCGATGTGGAAATGCTCAGGAGAATGAATGTCAATATGATATGTGTGAAGTTTCTCATTACCTGTATTCTGATGTGTGCAAATTTCGTCAAAATACTGAAGAAATCCAAATGGAAAAATTTGCCAACTTCAAATTGCCGTAGTATCTTTGTATCCCGTATTGAATACAACCAACACGTATGAAACACGGCTTCGACAACGACAAGTACCTGAAAATCCAATCGGAACAAATCAAAAAGCGCATTGCGCAGTTCGGGGACAAGCTCTACATGGAGTTTGGCGGAAAATTGTTTGACGACAACCATGCGGCGAGGGTTCTCCCGGGCTTCCATCCTGACAGCAAGCTACGGATGCTTATGCAGCTCAGCGACTGCGCGGAGATAGTCCAGGTGATAAGCGCCCTGGACATTGAGAAGAACAAGATGCGCGGCGATCTCGGCATCACATACGACGAGGATGTGCTCCGTCTCCGGTCGGAGTTCGAGAATGTGGGCCTCTATGTCGGGGCTGTCGTAATCACGCATTTCAACGGCCAGTCCAGCGCCGCGGCTTATCGCCAGAGGCTTGAGAGACTTGGAATCAAGGTCTATTATCATTATACCATAGAGGGTTATCCCAATGACGTGGCCCTCATTGACTCGGATGAGGGATTCGGAAAAAACGACTATGTCGAGACATCCCGGCCCCTCGTCGTCGTTACAGCCCCGGGTCCCGGCAGCGGAAAGATGGCTGTCTGCCTGAGCCAGCTCTATCAGGAGCACAAGAGGGGAATCAAGGCCGGCTATGCCAAGTTCGAGACCTTCCCGGTGTGGAACCTGCCTTTGAAACATCCTGTCAACATTGCCTATGAGGCCGCTACGGCGGATCTCAATGATGTCAATATGATTGACCCGTTCCATCTGGAGGCCTACGGCAAGATTGCGGTCAACTACAATAGGGACATTGAGATTTTTCCGGTGCTGAACGCAATTTTCGAGGGCATTTACGGGGAGAATCCTTACAAGTCGCCGACTGATATGGGCGTCAATATGGTGGGCTTCTGCATGAGCGATGAGGATGTATGCTGCAATGCTGCCCGGGACGAAATCATCAGGCGTTATTACAATGCCCTCGGCACCCTTGCTGAGTCGGGTTCCAATGAGGATGAGGTGAACAAAATCAAGCTCATCATGCAGCAGGCCAAGCTTACGACGGCATATCGCAGGACCACCGTGGCGGCAAGGGAGAGGAAGGAACTTTCCGGCCAGGCTTCCGCGGCGATCGAACTTCAGGACGGCACCATCATCACGGCCAATACCAGCCCGCTTCTCGGACCGAGTGCGGCACTGATTCTCAATGCTACCAAGCATCTGGCCGGCATTGACCATTCCGTGAAACTCATTCCGGAGGAAATGATTGAGCCGATTCAGCGGACGAAGGTATCATTCCTCCACGGCAAGAACCCGCGCCTGCACACGGACGAGGTTCTCGTTGCTCTTTCAATGATGAGTGTGAAGGACGAGAACTGCCGCAAGGCTCTTGAGCAGCTTTCCAAGCTGGATGGATGCCAGGTTCATTCCACGGTGATGCTCAGCGAGGTGGACCGGAAGATTTTTCGGAAACTGGGCGTCGGCCTTACTTGCGACCCGGTCAGGAAGTCATGATTGCGGATAATCAGATTATTTTACATATCTTTGGGGAGACTTAAAGCCAGTCAGTTTCAAATTGTATCGCTATGAGAAAGTTACTTGTTTCAGCAATCCTCCTCATCGCCGGAATGGCCGGCCTCAATGCCCAGTCATATCTCAATGACATACTCACCCCCGTGTCAAGCAACCGCTACCAGGCCTTCCGCTCCTCGCAGAAGGTCACAGTGGCGCAGTTTGACTACAAGGGCGGATTCGTGCTCAAGACCGGCAAGGGCGGCCTCATCAGCGAGCCCAATCCGGGATTTGTGGTCTATGACCTTGGCGGGGCATACAGCAAACTTACCTTTGTGATGGGACCATACAACCCGAATTCCGCCACGATTCGTCAGAATGTCATCGTGACCGCCAAGGCTGATGGACGCAGGATAATGGACAAGGTGGTCAGATGCTACAATGCACCTGAGTTTGTTACCCTGGATGTGACAGGGGTGAAGGAACTTCGCTTTGACCTTCCTCGTGGAGAAACTGATATGGCGTTCGGCGAAGTGAGGCTCTGGAAACCCGGCCAGACTGTCCAGGCTCCGCGTGACCCGCAGAATCTCACGGCATCGTCCAAGGTCAAGCTCGTCGAGACGCTCTGTCCTCATTATACCCGCCATTCCGGCTATGTGGCTACAATCCGCGAGAACCCTGTCCCATTGTCCTATTGCGCTCCGAAGAATCATAAGTCAATGAATATCAATGGCAAGACCTTCAATTCCGGACTTGTTTTCGAGGCCAGTATGCAGCTGGATACCCAGGATGCCTGGAGCTATTTCTGGGTGGAGAAGAAATTTGACAAAGTGTCCTTTATCCTTGGGCCTTGTGACAACCAGAGCAAGAACGCCACGGGCTGGCTCATTGTCAAGGCCGATGACAGAATCATTTACGAGAAACTCATTTCACAGACCGACCTGGCCGAGCAGGTGGTTCTGGATATCTCCGGTGCGGAAAGCATTTCCTTCCATTCCGAGTTCAACGGGGGAGACTTCCTCGGAGGCCTGCTTTTCGGCCTTGCAGATATGTATGTATGGCCCAAGGGTGCTTCGTCATTGCCGCTTGCCGGACCTGTCAACCTGAACAAGGAGAAGGTTTCCAATCTCCCTGACGTTTGTCCGCTGATGTCCACCATCAAGCCATACTCGGTAAGGGGAGTGAGCCAGGCTGACAATACGCTATTTACCGGAGAATCAGATTATTATACATTCTCTATGGGCGGCGAGAAGTTCAGCGAGGGTCTTGTCCTGACCACCGGGAATACCTTCTTGGAGGACAAGATTGACTCGTATGTGGCATTCGACCTTGCCGGTGAATATGACTGGGTATCTTTCAAGGCCGGCTGCCTGACCAATCACAGGGTTCTTGGAGATGACCTCATCCAGGTATGGGCCGATGACAATCTCATTCTCGAGACGACAATCCACGCCACCTGGCCGAACCAGTATTTCGAACTTCCTCTCAACAAATGCCGCATCCTGAAGTTCGCCAAGCCTGGAAACGGCAAGTCCAACCAAGTTTATTTCGGAGTTGGTGACATTGCCGTTTACCGTGGTAAGCCTGTGGCCAATGACCTGTTCCGTCACGAGATTCCTTATTGTCCTGATGAGGCTGACCTTATTGACCTTTGCAAGCGGCCTTATTTCCATTATGTTGGCAGATATCTGAGCTCGATCACCAATTTCGACTTCAACGACTGCTTCAAGAACGGCAGCAGCCAGCGTGAGTATTTCCAGATGAAGGACGGCTCGAAGATTTACAAGGGCGTGATGCTGGAGACCAACATTCCTCTTGGCATTGAAGATATCTCATTGACAGATATGGTGTTCATGTTCGTGACAGGAGCCGGAAGCTCAATCAGTTCAAGCCATATCGGAGCTGTAACGGGGATTACCGCAGGGGCCGGAACAGGTGGAGCATTGGCATCCCTGAAACTTATGGACAACAGCGGAAGGCAGTCATCAGTGGCTGCATTCAACCCGTACGGGGAATATGAAACCTGCACATTCACTGTTGCGAACAAGAGCGAGTACTCCGATCCTGTGGACAATCTCCTCTCAGGTGGACGCCAGACCAGGCCGGTAAAGCTCAATGTCTTTGCCGACCAGAGACTGGTAGGGGAGTACTGGCTGGACGACAATATGTCCCCGACCACATTCACCGTTCCGATTTTCAGATGCACCCAGCTGATGTTCTGGCTGGAATGCGGGGAGACACGTTCGGGACAATATGTACTTTATGATATGACGGTCAGCAAGACCAAGTGCGGGCTTCCTGTTCCGGAGCGCTATAATTCCGGGCAGGAAGTTGAGTAGCACTGATATACAGAATGACCTAATGTCCCGTATATCGGCCGCCAAGATGATTCGTACAAATTCCAAGATGGCCTATGTCGGGCTACCGGGTGCCACTCTTGGTGTAGCCTCCCTGGGCAGTATTGACGCGATGTCACGTTTCGGCAAGCAGGTAAAACTGGGCAAGGCAGTCCTGTCGCAATGCGAGGCTGATGCCCAGGCCTTCATTGACGCCTGCCAGGTGGAACTTGATACCGTCCAGGACTATATCCGCAAGGCAGTGGATGTGGACGGCTTCAAGAGTACAGACTACATAATGATAATCCTCCGGGAAGATGGGGACATCCTCCCGGAGGTTATGCAAAGACTTCAGTATTTCAACTTTTAAGCTTGTTTCTTGCAGCATTTGCATTCACCTGCCAGACCGCACCAGGTGAGGGCTGCGAGAGCCGCTCCTGCGAGAGGTGCAAGGATGAATACCCAGAGATCCTTCAGCGCAGCACCGCCTACGAAGATTGCAGGACCGAAACTACGGGCCGGATTGACTGAGGTGCCGGTAAGGTTGATGCATACAAGATGTACGAGAACCAGGGTGAGACCGATTGCAAGACCGGCCAGGTTGCCTGCCCCGTGTTTTCCGTCAGTAGTGCCGAGAACGACGAGGACAAAAATGAATGTGGCAACAACTTCAACGAAGAATGCGCCCCAGACACCGCCTGCATTGGCAACGCCGTTGGCTCCACCCATTTCCACACCTGAAACGCTGCAGAAGCCAAGGAGAATGGCAGCTCCGAGAAGACCGCCGAGGAACTGGGCTACCCAATATCCGCAGGCATCTTTCCAGGTCATTCTTCCGCTCATTGCGACTCCGAGAGTGATGGCAGGATTGATGTGGCATCCTGAAATGCCGCCGATGGTGTAGGCCATCGCAATCACGGAGAGACCGAATGCAAGTGCTGTTGCTGCTACTCCGGCAGGCTCACCGCATCCTACGAAGACTGCTGTTCCGCAGCCCATGAGTGTCAGGACCATTGTCCCTACGAACTCAGCAAAATACTTTTTCATGCACTTGCTACATTGTAGGACCCTGTCCGCCGACCTTAGGCCAGCCCGGGTTCTGGTAGATTACAGAAGTGTTCAGATCAGTCTTGTCACCTGAAGCCGTCTGGCGGAATGCGTTCTGTGGCAGAGGTGAAAGATAATGTGCAGGCGTAAACCTGTATCCATTGTATGCGGAGTTGTTGACGCTGCTAATCTGGTATGGACGGATATAGACTCCGCTCACGCTCTGTGAGGACATATTGCCCGAACCGCCTTCAACATCTACGACAACGAGG
>JBJEBP010000015.1:0-4248 GCA_051870135.1 Candidatus Cryptobacteroides sp.
ATCTCCGACGACCTTTACAATCTCAAGAATGAAATACTCTCCAAGCTCGTGGAGGAAATAGGAAAATTCAAGATATGATCAATGATTCATTGCTCGTCGTAGTGGATATGCTCTACGACTTCATAGACGGCAGCCTCGCCTGCCAGAATGCCGACAAGGCTGTTGCCAATACCCTCCAGTTCATCAAGAGTACCAGGGACGATGACCTTCCGGTATTCTTCATCAGGGACCACCATCCGGCCGACCATTCCTCGTTCAAGGACAATGGCGGAATCTGGCCTCCGCATTGCGTGGCCGGGACCAGGGGAGGTGAAATCGCGGATGAACTGAAGCCGTATGCGGACGAGGACCTGATTTTCGACAAGGGCTGCGACAAGGCCGTGGAGCAGTATTCCGGCTTTGACGGTCGCAACTCCGCCGGCCAGTCTCTCGGCGAGGTGGCTGCAATGCTTGAGCCGAAGGATGTATATGTATGCGGCATCGCTACTGAATATTGCGTCAGGAATACCTGCGAGGACTTGCTGAAGGCCGGTTTCCACGTGATTCTTCTGCAGGACTGCCTCGCTTATGTGGACGGGGACGGGCACCGGGATGCCATCGCCGCAATGCGGGATGAAGGGATTGTAATCCACTGATTTTTAGATGAAAACGAAACTTTGCATAATACCTTTTATTGTCCTGCTCCTGGCCGGAATCCGGGCAGGGGCCCAGAACGGGACATTCTCCGGCATTGTCATTGACAATGAAGGCGAACCCGTCATAGGAGCAGGCATTGTCTGCAACGAGAAGAACTCCGCAGGCACCACGACCGACCTGGACGGACGGTTCTCGATGACATTGCCGCAGGGGGCGAAAACCTTCACCATCTCCTCCATCGGAATGGCAACATTGACGTATGTGCTTAATCCACAGGCTACTACTAACATAAAAATCATTCTTGAACAGGAAGCGAGCGTTCTTGACCAGGTAGTAGTGACGGGCTATGCCCAGACCACGGTGAAGCGTATCACTGGTTCCGTAGCGGTAATCGACGGGGACAGTTTCAAGGCCAAGGCAGTCTCCTCCGTGGATGCCCTGATGCAGGGTGAGGTGGCAGGTGTGGCAGTATCCGCCACTTCCGGGCAGCCTGGCACCCAGTCCAGAATCCGGATCAGGGGTACCAACAATATGACCGGCTCCGGACAGCCTCTCTGGGTCGTGGACGGGGTGCCGCTCCAGAACGACTCTCCGTCATTGACCAGCGAACAGCTCGCAACCGGAGGCTTCGACGACATTTTCGTCAACGGAATCGGCAACATCAACCCGAATGACATCGAGAGCATCACCATTCTCAAGGATGCCGCGGCGGCCGCAATCTACGGCTCCAGGGCTGCGAACGGAGTCATTGTCGTGACCACGAAGAAAGGCGAGTCCGGCAAGATGAAAATCAGCTACAGCAACACCTTCTCCTGGTCATTCAAGCCGCACAGGGATTTGAGCCTGATGAACTCCGCGGAGAAGCTCGCCTGGGAGGATGAACTCTGGGACGAATTCTCCGCCGCAAAATACCAGAAATCATTGACTGACAACACTGTAATATACCCGGTAGTCGGCATTGTCGGACAAATCAGGGCCGGTCTCGGGGAGTTCTCCGGGATGAAGGGGGACAAGGCTGCCCAGGACGCATACATAGCCTCGCTCTCAGATGTAAGCACAGATTGGTACGGACTTATGTTCCGCAACTCCTTCTCACAGGGCCACCACCTGTCAATGAGCGGAGGCTCGGACAAATACACCTACTACATCTCCCTGGGCCTGAACGACGAGAACGGAATGCTCATTCACAATGATTACCGAAGGTACAGTTTCAATGCCAATATCAACCTGAAGCCCGTGGAATGGGCCCGCATCAATATCGGAGCCGAGGCCTCAAGGCAGGAATCCTCAATGCCGTATTCGAGCGTTAACCCGTTCACATACGCCTATTTCTCAAACCCATACGAGAGGGCCTACAATGATGACGGCTCATACGCTGCCGACCGGACCTGGTTCACATTGGGCTACTGGAACGGAAGGGGCGAGGAGCAGGTTATGCCGACAAACGGATTCAACATCCTGAGGGAACTGGACTCCAACTATACCGATACCCGGAACACCTCAGGAACTGTCAGGGGACAGGTTGACCTGAGAATCATCGAACCACTGCATTTCGTCGGACTGGCCTCCTACACCTATTCCAACAACTCCACTGACAAGGTGGTGGACAAATACACCTGGACGGCCTTCAATGACAGGCTCGGCTCCGATGACAAGTCCCAGACCAATCTCTACGGCAACATCTCCCAGAACCGGACAAACCGGGACAGTTATGTGCTTAGGGGACATTTCGCATTCAACAAGACATTCGCCGACATCCATACCCTGAACGTTCTCGCCGGAGCGGAAATAAGGGGAGCCGGTTCGAATACATTGTTCTCCAAGAGATACAACTACGACCCCAAGACCGGGACAACTTCCCTGCCCCCGATCAGCGGGCCGTCGGACGAATGGGTCAGCGAGGTGGAGAGGCTGAACGGCCAGTATTTCTCCGAAAGTCGTTACGCATCTTTCTATGCATCAGCGGATTACTATCTCGGCAAGACCATTGTCCTGAACGCCTCGTTCCGCACGGACGGCAGCTCGCATTTCGGAAACAACAGGCAGTTCAACCCTACCTGGAGCGCTGGAGCCGCCTGGCATCTCGGGGAGGAAAGCTGGATGAAAAGCGGTCTGCCTCTTGTATCCCACGCAACATTGAGGGCGGCATTCGGATTCACGGGTGAGGTCAACACCAGCACCACTCACCAGATGGTCATAAGATATCTCCAGCAGCAATACAGATATTTCGGGGAGCAGACTTTCAACCTCGGAACCCTGCCTTCGGCACCGAACCCGAATCTGGGCTGGGAGAAGACCCGGGATGCCAAGGCCGGCCTGGATTTCGGCCTCTGGAAGGACAGGATGACTGTCAATGCTGAATACTATTACCGCCTGAGCACCGATGTCGTGACCTCCTCCCAGGTCCAGAGCACCAGCGGGTTCACCTACGTCAATTTCAACTCCGCCGACATAATGAACACCGGAGTTGAACTCACCGTGAACGGAAAGATTATGCAGAACCGGAACTGGAATGTGAGCGCGGCCTTGAACTTCGCGTACAATTACAATAAAGTATTGAAATACAGGCCTTCAACTACTACCGGAGTCACGTCAAAGGACAGATATGTGGAAGGCTATCCGGCCAGGTCGATATTCAGCGGGGACCTCGGCGGCATTGACTCAAGCAACGGCCTTTACATTTTCAAACTCAGGGATGACGCAAACATCAGTTCGGCCTCGGACCTGAACAAGCCGGACAACTACAGGACCTATCTCGGTACCGAAATCGCTCCTTTCACGGGCGGATTCAACATCAGCGCGGCCTACCGTGAGTTCAGGCTCAGCATCAGCGGAGTCTATTCCCTCGGTTCCAAGACCTTCGACAAAATCGTCTCGCCTGCCAGCTATTCGAACTGCAAGCACAATCAGGTCAGCACCGAAACCGTCCAGTCCCAGTACAGTGATCTCTATTCCAACCACCTGAATGTCAGGAAGGACAGGACTGACAGATGGACGGTCAGCAACACCAGGAACGTACAGTATCCGAGAATCTACGACTATTTCGGGGAGAAATACAACTTCTCCTCCTACAATCCGATGGACTACAGCATCATTGACGCCATCTACCTGAAGAACAATTCCTACCTGAGAATCAAGTCCATCATTCTCACATATTCTCTTCCGGAAAGGGCAATGAGGAAAATCCGTCTCAGGGGCATCAGTTTCAATGTTGCCCTGAACAATTTCTTCACCATCACCGGATACGACGGAATGGACCCGGAGGTGCCGGGAGCCACCTATCCGACGACACGCAGCGTTTCTGCGGGTATGAACATTGATTTCTGACGGTCATGAGAAAGCACATTATAATCATTTCGGCTGTAATACTGGCCGGTTGCGGGCGCTTCCTTGACGTGCAGCCCCAGGGTGAGGTGATTCCGAAGACAGACGAGGAGTTCGCCTCCATCATTCATACCCGGCTGAGGGACATTGAGGGTGGCGGTGACGAGGACATCGTAGGGAATATGGAGACCATTGCCCGGCTGGAGGGCTGCGCTGACGACCTTGACGCCAATATCAAGCCCGGAAACCTGGATCTCTACGCCGGAGAACTGATTAATTCAATGCAGC
>JBJEBP010000016.1:0-4242 GCA_051870135.1 Candidatus Cryptobacteroides sp.
GAAGCCATCTGGCATTGTTCTATGCTGACTTCTTCCCTCGTGCTTCAAAGCGCGGCGGTGCGTGGATGACCGAGTTCCGTGGCCAGAGCATCAGGAACGGTATTGAGACCCGTCCTCTGGTAAGCATTGTCACCAATTTCTCGAAGCCTACCGAGAATGCTCCGTCCCTGCTTACCCACGATGAACTCTGCACCTTCCTTCACGAGTTCGGGCATTCACTTCACGGAATGTTTGCAGAGGGACGTTATACTTCTCTCTGCGGAACGAATGTTTCAAGGGATTTCGTCGAACTTCCGTCCCAGATAATGGAGAACTGGGCATTCGAGCCTGAATATCTCAATTCATTTGCCAAGGATTACCGTTCAGGGGAGGTCATTCCTGCCGAACTGGTGGAGAAGATTGTCAGGGCGAAGAATTACCTTGCCGGATATTATCAGGTGCGCCAGCTTGATTTCGGAACTCTCGATATGGCATGGCATACTTTGACAGCCCTTCCTGAAGCTGGAACCATTGATTTCGAGAAAGCCGCCCTTGCTCCTTCCGCCGTGATGCCAAAAGTTGAAGGAACTGCCATTTCTCCTGCTTTCAACCATATCTTCTCTGGTGGATATTCAGCCGGCTATTACTCTTACAAGTGGGCTGAGGTGCTGGAAGCTGATGCCTTCTCCCTTTTCAAGGAAAAGGGCATTTTCAGCAAGGAAGTGGCCTCTTCATTCAGGGAGAATGTTCTCTCGAAGGGTGATACTGAGGATCCTGCTGTCCTCTACAGCAGATTCCGCGGTCACGACCCTGAACCATCAGCATTGATGGAAAAACTTGGCCTTACAGAGTAAAAATTTGGCTGTTAAATTGTTTTAAAATATTATATGCCCGGTTGGAGTTTGCATTTCATCCGGGCATTTTCTATATTTACAGAAAACCATAGTCTAACAACTTAACAAGTGACATTATGTCTGCATTTACCGAAAGATATGTAGCCGGCTTTATGAACGATCTTGTCATAAAGAATCCGAGCGAGCCTGAGTTCCACCAGGCTGTGAAAGAAGTTCTCGAAAGCGTAGCCCCTGTATTGGAATCATCACCGCATTTTCTGGACCAGAAGATAATGGAGAGAATGACTGAACCTGAGAGGGTCATCATTTTCAGAGTTCCCTGGATGGACGATGCCGGCGAGGTCCGGATAAACCGCGGATTCCGCGTGCAGATGAACAGCGCAATCGGACCGTACAAGGGAGGCATACGTTTCCACAGCAGCGTCAATCTCGGAATCATGAAGTTCCTTGCCTTTGAGCAGACCTTCAAGAATGCCCTTACGACCCTGCCTATGGGTGGTGCCAAGGGTGGTTCGGATTTCAGCCCGAGGGGCAAGTCCGATGCTGAGGTCATGCGTTTCTGCCAGAGCTTCATGACTGAACTACAGCGACATATAGGTCCTGACACTGACGTGCCTGCTGGAGATATCGGAGTAGGCGGACGCGAGGTTGGATACATGTTCGGTCAATACAAGAGGCTCCGTGACGAATGGACCGGAACTCTTACCGGAAAGGGCCAGAACTGGGGAGGAAGTCTTCTCAGGCCGGAGGCTACCGGTTACGGTCTCTGTTATTTCACGCAGGAAATGCTCGCTTCCAAGGGTGAGTCCTTCGAGGGCAAGACTGTCTGCATCTCCGGTGCCGGAAATGTGGCACAGTATGCGGCACAAAAGGCAATGAGACTGGGTGCGAAGGTCGTTACTCTCTCAGACAGTGACGGTTTTATATATGATCCGGACGGACTTGATGAGGAGAAGATGGAGTATGTATTCTTCCTCAAGAATATCCTCAGGGGACGTATCAAGGAATATGTGGAGAAATATCCACGTGCGGAATATCACGTCGGGAAGCGGCCATGGAGCGTGAAGTGCGACATTGCCCTGCCTTGTGCCACCCAGAATGAAATCAATGGCGAGGAGGCCAGGGAACTTGTTGCCAATGGATGTTTCTGTGTGGCAGAGGGCGCGAATATGCCATCTACGCCGGAAGCTATCGCTGTCTTCCAGAATGCCGGTCTGCTTTATTCCCCGGGAAAGGCTTCCAATGCAGGAGGCGTGGCTACTTCCGGTCTTGAGATGACCCAGAACTCAATCCGTCAGAAATGGACTGCGGAGGAGGTCGATGCCCAGCTTCACAGGATAATGAAGGATATTCATTCTGCCTGTCTTGAGCACGGAGTTCAGGATGACGGATATGTGAACTATGTCAGGGGAGCCAATATTTCCGGTTTCCTGAAAGTCGCCAATTCCATGCTCGACCAGGGACTCGTATAGTGCCTTGGACCAATTATTTTAAGATTGTTTATTTATGCTCCGGGTCATCATCGCACCAGATTCCTTCAAAGGCTCCCTGACATCTGCGGAAGTGGCCCGGAGCATTGCGTCCGGTTTCCGGTCGGCCATTCCGGATTGCGAATGCATTGAACTCAGCATTGCCGACGGGGGAGAGGGGACTGTTGATGCATTGATGGCGGCATTGGGAGGTCGCCGGGTCAATTGCCAGGTTCACGATCCGCTGATGCGCGAGATAAGGGCTTCCTACGCAGTTCTTGGGGACGGGCATACGGCCGTGATTGACACGGCATCAGCCAGCGGGCTTTCGTTGCTTTCCAATGTTGAACGGAATCCGCTGAAGACCAGTACTTTCGGAACAGGAGAGATGATTCTGGATGCCCTTGATAGGGGCTGTTCGCATTTTCTTGTAGGGCTTGGAGGCAGTGCGACCAATGATGGCGGTATGGGCCTTTTCTCCGCTCTCGGCTACCGTTTTCTGGACAATGCCGGGAGAATTCTTCCTGGCTGTGGAGAATCCCTTGTCAATGTTGCCGACATTGATGCTTCCGGTGTGCATCCGGATCTGGCGGCTGCGTCGTTTACAGTTGCCTGTGATGTTGATACTCCGTTTTGCGGGCCGGACGGGGCTGCTTATGTATTCTCTCCGCAGAAAGGCGCCGGGCCTGAGGATGTCGCAATTCTGGACAGGGGACTGGACAATTTCGCCAATGTGGTACATCAATGTCTTGGGAGGGATATCAGCCAAGTGCCGGGCGCAGGTGCAGCAGGAGGTCTTGGCGGCGGCTTCCTTGCATTTTCCAATGCCGTCCTGAAATCGGGGATAGATATGGTCCTGGATGCGATAGGATTCGATTCAATTATTGACGGGGCTGATCTGGTAATCACTGGTGAGGGCCGGATTGACAGCCAGACCTTCAAGGGCAAGGCTCCGTACGGGGTTATGCTCCGCGCCAGGGCAAGGAAAATCCCGGTTTATGCGATTGGAGGTTGTCTTTCTCTGGAGGGGATTGATGGCCTTCATCCGTTACCGGTTGTTTCTGATGATCAGGACGTTTCAGGCATTGGCGGCATTCCTGTTGCCTTCACCGGTCTCGGCTTCGACTGCATTGTCCCGTGTGTAAGCGGCGACTATGATCCGGACTACGTCCTCCGCCCCGATGTCGCGAGCCGCAATGTTGCCGCTGCCGCACGTCTCATTGCCCTTGCTTTACTGAAAATATGGAAATGTCCCCGAAATGCCCTGTATTCGGGGACAAAAGACTAAAATTGAGCAGTTTGTCCCCATATTAGGCCCTTCTGGGAACAAAAAAGGCCCTGATTTTCATCAGGACCATTTCTGCGGTGCGGAAGGGGCTCGAACTTGCGCTATCGCGCAGCGATTTTGATGTTCGTAAACCCCCTGTCAAGCATACGCTTGACGTCCCCTCGGGGGAGGAGGTCGAGGGTTCGAGCGCTTTTGGGAACCTGTATAAACAAAAAAGGCCCTGATTTTTATCAGGACCTTTTCTGCGGTGCGGAAGGGGCTCGAACCCTCGACCTCCGGCGTGACAGGCCGGCGTTCTAACCAAGCTGAACTACCGCACCAGTAGTCGCTGCTGAGGTGTTTTCCTCGAACGCGGATGCAAAGATAGGCATTAATTTTTATTCTGCAAACTTTTTCTGGAATTTTTTCAAAATTCTTCAAAAGTCAGTGCCTATCCAGCCTCCGGGCAGCGTAACCTACCTCCGTCAGAGCGGACTGCTATTCGTCAGCAGGCTTGATGGCACCCATAGGGCAGACACCGGCGCAAGTACCGCAGTCAACGCAGAGATTCGGGTCAATGTGATAGATATCACCCTCGGAAATAGCTCCTGAAGGGCATTCTCCAATGCAGGTGCCGCAAGCGACACACTCGTCTGAAATTTTGTAAGCCATA
>JBJEBP010000017.1:0-4239 GCA_051870135.1 Candidatus Cryptobacteroides sp.
CATATGAGTTTGGACGCGAAAGCGCTGAAGTTCGTAAGCGAATTTCTCGAAAAAGAGCATCTCGACAAAATCCGCATATCCGAGCTCATATCATTATGCGGCCCACGCATCAAAAACCAACGGCAGAAATACGAAAAGATGAAAGAACTCGTCGCATTGAGACCTGATTGGAACTGGAAAGAACTCGCCCCAAAACTGCAAGTCGCACGTCAGACACTGTACAACTGGAGAGATGAAGGCTGGATGGTCACCACTGACAGCGGCAAACCCGACCTGAAGAAAACAATCCGTCTTTGGGAAGAACTCAACTGGGTCACTGGACACAATCTTGCCTGATTCAGAATCCGTAAATAGATATTTAATCCTTAAATCTTGCAGAAAATATGCAAAATCTGAGGATTAAATTTCAAATATGAGCTTTTTGTCGGGCCGGGAAGGTAAGTATCTGATATCCTTCTCCCGTTCTATCGTCTGACCTTCATCCCGCAGATGGCCGTGGAGAAACGGACGTCCTTTTGCGGCGTGGAGAAGTCCTTGCAGTTGGTCCGGAATGTGACGACAAGGTACTTGGTGTTGAAGGTCCTGCCCTGCTCGCCGGAGTAGCGCAGTGTCGTCACGCTCCTGCCGGTGATGTCGGATACGTCCCTGATGGCGTTGCGGGTGTACACCCCTCCCATCCTGTGGTCCGGGTCGAACCAGTTCGAACAGTCATAGTCGAAAGTCCCGTCGTTCACTATCAAGAACTTCTCTATGCTCCTCCAGGAGCAGTTCTCCGGCACGATGTCCACTATCTCGACGCTGTACTCGCTCTCAAGGGCGGTCTCGTCGAAGCAGACCATCGCATCAGTTATCCTCTCGTTCGTCCACTCGTAGGGACTGTCAGCGTCGTATGGACCCGGAAGGGAAGCGTCCGCCTTCACGACGAACTCCCTGCCTCCGACCCGCATCAGAAAGCCCTCCAGCTCGACTGCCTCGCGTGCCTCGATGCGGAACGACTTCTCCTCAAGGGCGTTCCAGACGCGAATCTCTGCCTGCCCGTCGGAGACATAGGTGAGGGCGTATTCCTCCGGGTCGTCGGTCCTGGTGACGGACACGACGGAAGGATTGGACGAGGATACGTTCACCCCGTCGAAGGCGGGGTCATATGATACGGCCCTGACCGTGACCGTGTTCCAGCGTGTGATTACGGGAGCCCCGTCCTCAGGGATGGAATAGGTGTAGTCTTTGTAGCACCTTGTCTCGCTTATCTCCACACCATAGGGAGCGGCTGCGTAGTCGTGCTCCTCCGGGTTCACGTGGCTCTCCTTGGTGCAGGAAGAGGCCATCAGAAGCGTCAGTGCGCAGATGGCGATGGTATTGAGCCTTGTATTCATAGCCTTTCTTCTATACTGAATTATACTTGGTTTCAGCGTCCGCGATTCAAGATGGTATGCCTTTCCGCACTTCCTACAGCTCGAATCCTATCCTGAAGCGTATCTCCGGCCTGACCTTCTGCCAGAACCCCTCGTGGGTGGGCACCAGGACGGTCTTTATATCCGGGCCTTGTACTAAGGTGGCGTAGTTGGTGAGCGAGCCGTCGGCGCTTCTCACGTCCACGCCGTGGGACACCTGGCAGGCCCCGACTGTCACTCCGAGGTAGAGCCTGTTGCCCTTCTCTATACGAACGGTTACACCTGCCGAGAGTGCCGCCATAAGGCCCTTCCGGTAGTACATGTCAGGGTTGCTGAACTCAACGTAGCGCCGGTCCAGGGTGTGGAACGGCTCGTCGGCGACCTGCACGGCATCCTCGCCGAGGACGCTCCTCGCGGCGAGCGACCATCCCAGATCGAGGTTCAGGTACGGCGATACGGTCCTGTCGAGGATGTCATATCGTAGCCTCAGGTACAGGGGAAAGCTGCAGGCGCCCGACTTGATGACGCACGAGGCGGTCGCTCCGGCTCCGACGGCAAGGCGGCTGCCAAGCCTCCAGCCGAGTACCGCGTCCGCCGCATAGTCGGTCTGCTGCATGGTCCTGGAGCCGTTGCCCGAAGGGCTCTCCAGAAGCAGGTTGCCGGAAGAAAGTGAAATATCCGCCCATAGCCCCGCACCACGGGACTGGGCCGACAGGGTGACGCAGCACAGAGGCAGCATCACTGCAAGCAAGATGGCTGTCTTTCTCATAATTGAAAATAGTTTATGTGTTAATGACCTTCTAGTCCGGAGTCTGGCCGACGCAGATGGCGGCGACAAAGAGTATGACGGCGAAGACCGCCTTCACGACTCCGAAAATGAACTTCAATAGCCCCACAATAAATCCCTTCATCACAATCAGGTTTTGAATTTGTTATACTTCGGTTTGTAGAGGACCCCAATCGTCGTCCTCCTCTTCTCCTATCTGGCGGTAACCGTCCACCGCGGACCTCAGATTGCACATCGCCATGAAGGCCTTGCCGCTGGAGTCCTCCATGGTGTTGCGGACGATCCCGTCCTCACCGCAGTCCTGCAAGATGTCGAATAGGATTTCCTGATAGCGGTCGCACATCCCTATGCACTCCTCCACCGACGCTTCCGTGAAGAGCAGGTCCTCAAGCTGGGCGACAGATACGCGGGCGTTCTCAAGCGCGCTGCCCAGTCCCACTTTCGTCCTTTGAGACGTCTCCGGGGACATCCTCCTGATGGCCTTGTCCAGGGAGCCGATGAGCCGGTAGCCAGTCACCGTTGCCTCTTTCAGGCAGTTATGTAATCTTGTCCAGTCCTCCATACGGCCACTTCAATATATGACGTTACTTTTTCTGACGCGGAATGAATTTTTTTGCACATAGGTGCATAAATATGCAGTCTGCATATAAAGACTACTAAAACTTTACAAATATAACATTATTTCTTTAATAATGCAATTTTTAGTTATCCTAATTTTTACTTTATATGCAAATAAGTAGGTATAACTGAATGACTTAATGCATATTTGAACTGTTTTGAATCTTGATAATCTCATGGGAAATTAGTAGCTTTGCCCCGTATTATAGTAAGAGGTTTTTACTGATTGACCAGGCATTGAAAGGAGGGTTATGGATGGCGAAAATCCGGCACGGTGGTTCGTGTTGACCACCCGTTATCTCAGGGCATCCCGCGTTGCCGCGGAGATGCGTGAGGAAGGGTTCGAGTGTTTCGTCCCGCCCAAGATAACGAACATGCTCTTCGTCCATTCCACCAGACAAAGAATAGATTTCTTCCTTACCTACCGGGAGACCGGGCAGCAGCTTACCTATATGCGTTCCAGGAGGGACTTGCAGCCGATTGTGGTTCCTGACCGCGACATGCATTATTTCATCTTGGTATGCGAGGGATGCGACATGCCGATAATTATGCAGGAGTGTCCAGTGGTCAAGCTGGGCGACAGGGTAAGGGTGATTTCCGGACCTCTGACGGGCGTTGAAGGCAATGTCGTCAGGATGCGCAAGTCCAAGAGGGTGCTTGTGGCCATCGGGGATTTCGTGTGGGTGGCCACGACCTACATCCCGCCTGAGATGCTGGAGGTCATCGGTTGACAATACGGGTGTTTTCTTCAAATAAGGGAGGTTGCAATGAATCAAGGAAGAAAACATATGAGCGACGTGCTTTAAACTGGTGCTGTAGAGTCAAAGAATTGTGCGTCTCCTTTTCTGACCGCTTCGCGGCCAGAGGATTTTTATTTGTGTCGCAAAAGTAAATCATTATAATGCTTCAATCTAACGTATCATTGGAAGGCAGCACCGTCCTTGTGACGGGAGCCGCCGGCTTCATAGGAGCCAATCTGGTGAAAAGACTTTTCGCCGACGTCAAGGACATCAGGGTGGTCGGAATCGACTCCATCACTGATTACTATGACGTCAACATCAAATACGAAAGGCTAAGGGAGATAGAGTCCCTTGCCCGCGACTGGGTATTCGTCAGGGGCAGCATCGCGGACAAGGCTCTTGTCGAGAAGCTTTTCGATGACTACCGTCCAAGGGTCGTGGTCAATCTGGCCGCCCAGGCGGGAGTCCGTTATTCCATCACCAATCCGGACGCTTATGTGGAATCCAACCTCATCGGGTTCTACAACATCCTCGAGGCATGCAGGCACCACGAAGTGGAGCATCTGGTATATGCCTCCTCTTCCTCCGTGTACGGATCCAACAAGAAAGTCCCTTACTCGACTGACGACAAGGTGGACAACCCGGTCAGCCTCTACGCCGCTACCAAGAAGAGCAACGAGCTGATGGCCCACGCCTACAGCAA
>JBJEBP010000018.1:0-4233 GCA_051870135.1 Candidatus Cryptobacteroides sp.
CTTACCTTCGGTCTGGACAACGGACGTTATCCGGCTCCAACTATGTATTCATTCGGCCTTAACATTACATTCTAATATCTGACAATATGAAACTCAACAGAATATTCGGAGGTCTGATGGCCGGTCTGGCAGCATTTGGGATGATCTCATGCGAGAAATTCCTCGACCGTCCGGCGGAGGACTCCTACAACACGTCCAACTTCTATCTCAATGACGAGCAGTGCATACAGGGCGTGAACTATATCTACAACTCTCCTTGGTATGACTTCCAGCGCGGCTTCATCAAAATCGGTGAGGTCATGTCGGGAAATATGTATTGGGGCAGCAGCCCTTATATGAACTTCACGACCAATGCGACTGACGAGAACCTCAAGGATATGTCGTATTCACTCTGGGCAGTCAACGGCCACGTGAATGCGGTCCTTGTCAACATCAATGCAGCCGATGGCCCGTCAAAGGCCGTGAAGGAACAGTGCATGGGCGAGGCCATAACCCTCAAGGCCCTGGCATACTTCTTCATGGTCAGGACTTTCGGTGAGATTCCTATCGTTCACAGCAATTCCGAGCTCCTTGGTTCCAATGACTACAACAACATCTACAAGGTCACCAGGAAAAACGTGTATGAGTACATTATCATGAATCTTGAGAAGGCAATGTCCCTTCTTCCGAAAAAGACATCCGGATGGGACAACCGCATCGACTATTATGCGGCAGAGGCGTTGCTCTCGAAGGTTTATCTTACAATGGCCGGCATTGACGGCTCTCTTGACCAGGACTTGCTCAAGAAGGCCGCCGAGTATGCAAAGGATGTGATTGACAATTCGGGGCGTACCCTTACTCCTACATATTCGGATATCTTCCGTCTCTCCCCGTCTCTCTACAACCAGACCGGTGAACCTCTCATCAGCTGGATGTGGACTGTGGACGGCAACCAGTGGACTCGCCAGAATACCCTCCAGTCAGACCTTGGAATGGTAGGCTTCGATGAGTTCGGCGATGTATGGGGCCAGTGGGGCGGACCTTCCGTTGACCTTATGGACGCGTTCGGAGTATCTCCTGCAGACAACCCTTCAGTACGTACCACCGAGCAGGACAAGCGCCGCAAAGTTTCAATGATGATGGCCGGCGACTTCTACCCTTACTTCTGGCAGGACAAGGGAGGTTTCGATGTTCTCCGCTTCATGTATGACTCTGAATACGGAGCCGGTGGCCCTGGCGAATTCTGCGGACCTTGCGGGGCACAGAACTGCAAGCATCTCTACGGAAACAATGCTGACCATGAGTCCGCTCTCGGAAAGTCTGCTGACCGTATGGCCTATGAACTTCCTACACATATTCTCCGTCTCGGTGATTTGTATCTCATCTACGCTGAGGCAAGCTTGCTGACCGGCAACACGGCGGTTGCACTTGAATATGTGAACAAAGTACGTGAACGTGCTGGTGTAACTCCTCTTACATCCCTGACTGTCAATGATATATGGAAAGAGCGCCGTCTCGAGCTCGCTGGAGAGGGAGACTATTGGTACGACTTTGTCCGCCGTTCATACTACGATATGGATAACGTAATTAAAGAACTCAAGGCACAGCGCAGGAACGCATGGTGGAATCTCAATGCAGTTTACAAGACCTGGTACGAGTCAGGCAAGAAGACCTGGGTGGTTGACGAAAGCGAATGCAGGTATGACAGCGACACTCCGGCTCCTAATGTGACAGCATCATCATTCACCCTGCCTTTCCCTCAGGAGGACGTGGTCAACAATCCACACCTTCTTGAGCCGGCACAGGAAATCAATGTGCGCGAGACATATTCCTATAACTTCTAATAGCTTATTACAGAATGAAAAAGATATATTCATACATTGGTGCGGCAGCATTGGCCATTCTCGCAGTATCCTGCGAGGACCAGCCGGATGCGTTCAAGCTCGCTGACGGAGTGCCTGTGCTTCACTACATACGTCCGGTGGACGTGAACTCCGCAGACTCCCTTCTCACGGAGGCCTATATGGAGTCCCAGCTCTGCTTCGTGGGAGACAATCTCCGCAGTATCCGCGAGGTGTGGTTCAATGACCAGAAGGCGGTTCTCAATACCAGTTTCATGACTGACCACACTCTCATCCTCTCCGTCCCTAAGAACATTCCGGGTCTGGTGAGCGACAAGATTTATATGATTACCCCTTCCAAGGATACAGTGACCGCGGACTTCCACGTGCTCGTGCCTGGCCCGACCATCTCCTCAATGTCCTGCGAGTATGCTCTTGCCGGCAGCGAGGCCGTCATTTACGGTGACTATTTCGTGGATGACCCTAACGTGCCTCTCACGCTTACCATTGGAGGAGTTGATGTTCCTAAGAAGGATATCAAGATTAGCAAGAATGCTTTGACATTCGTGGTGCCTGAGGCTCCGGAAGGACCTGTCGAGGTCAGCACTATCTATGGCGAGGCCAAGTCCGTATTCCATTACAAGGATACCAGGGGCATCATCACCGATTTCGACGGCACTACCGATGTTGTTCCTCAGGGATGGAACATATCCGCAACCTATGAGACCGAGGGCGGAATTGACGGACAGTATGTGGTTCTGGGTCCTGCCGATATTGAGAAAACTGACGACTGGCAGGAGGCTCTCAAACTTCCTTTCTGGTGCGGAAACTGGAACGGCGACCCTATGGGCATCACATCCGGCCCTGGAGTACCAATCTGCAACTTCATTGATTTCAGCGACTTCAAGAACATGGCCTTCAAGTTTGAACTCAACATCCCGGCAAGCAATCCTTGGACAACCTGCTCGCTTCAGATTGTGTTCGCAAGCGCAGCGAGATGTGCAAACGACAGCTGGCAGAACAATACCTACATCAATGTTTCCGCCAAGGGTGGTCTCGACCTTTGCCGCGCCCTCTACACTCCTTGGGCAGAGACAGGTTCGTTCGACACCAAGGGAGAATGGATAACTGTCACCATTCCGTTCACGGACTTCAAGTACAATGCGGACGGAACCGAAGGCCTGGTTCCGCTTCAGGGTCCTGAGGATTTTGCAAGCCTTGTAATGTGGATTTGGAACGGCGGGGCGAACGGTACGGCCTGTACCCCGATTCTTAAGTATGACAACCTCAGAGCAGTCCCTAACAGATAATAGTCATGAAAAAGATATTCAATATTATAAGCCTTCTTGCAGTATCAGCGGCAATCTTGTCGGGCTGTAAGGATGAACTGGTGGATACCAACCAGTATGCGGAGGCTGGCGTGGCCCTGAACGTGTATGGTCCGCAGCCTGTTATGAGAGGCGGTGAACTCCGCTTCCTCGGAAGCAATCTGGACAAGATTACGGAAGTGATTATTCCGGGTGTCAGTCCGATTACTGAAATCAATGTGGTGAAGGCGGGCGTGCCTTCCGAAATCAGGATAATCGTTCCAAAGGACGGACCGGAGCCGGGAGTCGTTACTCTCGTTGCCGCGGACGGCAAGGAAATCGTGACCAAGACGGCCTTGACCTATCTGGAGCCTATCGAGCTTGCGTCATTCTCTCCTGCTTCCGTGAAGGCGGACGATGTGCTGACCATCAAGGGCGACTATCTCAATCTCATCCACGAGGTGGTCTTCAGTGAAGAAGTCATTGTTTCAGAGAAGGAATTCATATCCCATTCACGTTACGAAATCAAGGTGAAAGTCCCTGTTGAGGCTCGCACTGGCGTGATTGGCGTCGGCGACATTGACGAGACCCTTGAGGAGAATGCCGAACTCATCCCGAACATCATCTATTCTGAGGATGAACTTACAGTGGCTCAGCCTGAAGTAACTTCAATGACAGCCACAAGGTTCATTGCAAATGCTTCCGTGAAGATTTCCGGCCGCAATCTCAATTATGTTGCCACCCTCAATCTTCCAGGCGCCCCTTCTACCGAGTTTACAGTAAACGGGGCCGGAACTGAACTGGTGTTCACTCTCCCTGCTGCCGCACAGGACGGAACTGCCGTTCTTGTCGCCAAGTCAGGTGTAGAGGTTGAAGCCGGGGCTTATGTGACAGTGGTTCCTACATCACTTTCAGCCTCTCCGTCCCCAGTGAAGGCCGGTTCTGTACTTACCATCAAGGGCAATGACCTTGGTCTTGTTACAGGTATTGACCTGCCGGGTGCTGCCGGTGTGGAATACGAGACTGATGCGGACATTACCCTTACAATGCCGGATACCGCTACCGAAGGTGATGCGACCCTCAATATGGCGAACGGCAAGTCTGTA
>JBJEBP010000019.1:0-4214 GCA_051870135.1 Candidatus Cryptobacteroides sp.
CTTACAATGGCCTTCTTGCCACTGAAATCGTAGTTTTCAATGCGGTTTTGCATATTATCTGAATTTTTAAGTTGTTTCAATCCAATCTGCAAAGTTAGGACTTTTTGCAATTATTCAAAAGAATAGACTGATTATTCAGCCTTGAGCTCAATGACCCTGTACGGGCCATCGTATGCCGGAACCTCAATGTGGACTCCGTGCTTGCAGGCATCGTATCCCAGCTTCGCTCCTGAAACGAAATCCACGGCGCCCTTGACCTTACGGTCCAGCGGCAGGAATACCTCCTTGACTGACGGGTCAAAGACATGGACGAAAAGCCTGTCACCCTTGCGCGTGGTGACTCCCCAGGACTGTTCAGGGATGTCTCCGGCAGTGGTACCATAAACCGTATCCCCATATTTTGCGAACCATTCTCCAAGGCCCTTGAGCCTGTCGAGGGCAGTCTGCGGAAGCCTTCCGTCCGGCTGAGGCCCGATATTGAGCAGGAGATTGGCTCCCTTGCCGGCAGCACCCACTATCAGCCGGACAAGTTCATCCACAGATTTGTATTCCTGGTCTGCAATCTTGTATCCCCACATTCCGTTCATAGTCTGGCAGGTCTCCAATGGCAGTGCGCTGATGTCCTGTCCGGAGAGTCCGGCCTTGTTCTCCCCCGGGAGATCCCTCTCGAAAATCTGGAAGTCCTCGCCCGCGTATGGAGTAATATGGTGGTTGTTGGCCACAAGGCAGTCCGGCTGGATGCTGTGTATCAGCCTGTACTGCTCCTCAAGCTGCCAGTCGAACGGGGTCGCGTCGCTGTCGTGGTCCCAATGCCCGTCAAACCAGATGCAGCCTATCTTGCCGTAATTGGTCAGGAGTTCCCTGAGCTGTGCATTCATGAACTCATAATAAGCCTTCCAGTCAGCCTTGGCCGGGTCCTTTCCCGTTGTCAGGCCCGTGCGCCCTGCAGGATAATCATCCCGTCCCCAGTCAATGTGGGAGTAATACAGGTGAAGCCTGATGCCCTGCTTGTGGCATTCGTCAGCAAGTTCTTTCAGCACATCCCTTCCGAACGGGGTAGCATCGACGATATTGTATGGAGACTGTTCCGTATCGAACATTGAGAATCCGTCGTGATGCCTCGTGGTGAAGCAGATGTACTTTGCGCCTGAGGCCTTTATGGCAGATACCCACTCGGCTGCATTGAAATCAGACGGATAGAATGCGGAAGCGGCCTTGGAGTATTCCTCGTGGCTGATTCCGTCCCGATTGAGATACCATTCTCCCTGGGCGAACATACTGTAGATTCCCCAATGGAGGAAGATTCCGAACTTGTCCCCCGCGAACTCGGCGCGGGCTTCAAGATTCTCCTTCGTAGGCACATAGCCCTGTGCAAGGGCCGGAGTTGAGACCAAGATTGCGAGAGCGAGTCCCGCCAATGCTGTTTTGAGTGTCATATTTCGATGTGGTTTACTGGATTTTCTGCCATATATAAATTTTGTCGCCGCGACGGAGCCTTGTGGGGATTTTGCCGTCAGATGAGGCGGCCCTGTCTTCCGTACCTGACCCACAACCAGCGGCCAGCTCCACCTTCCCGTCACGTTGTCCGGCATTCTCCGGGACAATGGCAACGGAGCATCTCACTCCCTTGCCAGCCCTTTCCGCAGGTTTCATATCCACGCGCAAATCATTGACAGTGAACTCTATCATTCCCGTCTTGCTTCCTATTGCCATACATTGCGCCCCAACCTCCAAAGGGCTTGACTCGACGGCGATTTCCGCCACGCCGATGCGGTCGAACCAGTTGGTGACCTTTCCGCAATAGACCTTCTTCCTGGTGGCCTGGCTCCCATAAACCTCGCTCCATTCGCCGAGCCTGGCTCCCTGATAGTAACCGTCCCAGAAGCCCCTGTTGAAGACTTCGGAGAGTTCCGCCTTGAGGGTGGCGGCAAGTTCCGGCGTGTAATTGCCATCGCATACCGCGTCCGCGGCCTTCCTGTAGCATTGTGCGCATCGCTTCACGTACTCGGCCGAACGTGCCCTGCCCTCAATCTTGAACACCTTCACCCCCGCCTCAATGATCTTGTCCATGAATTCAATGGTGCAGAGATCCTTCGGGGACATTATGTATTTATTGTCAATGTTGAGCTGCGTGCCGGTCTCGAGGTCGGTGACTTCATAGCCCCTCCGGCAAAGCTGGAAGCAGGCTCCCCTGTTAGCAGATGCCCCGTAGGTCTGGAGGCTGAGGTAACATTTCCCGGAAATGGCCATGCAGAGGGCTCCGTGGGCAAACATCTCGATACGGACAAACTCCCCCGAAGGGCCTTTTATGCCCTCCGACAATATCGTGTCGTAGATTTCCCTGACCTGGCGCAAATTAAGTTCCCTGGCCAGGACGACCACGTCGGCGAACTGTGCGTAGAATTTCAGGGCTTCCGCATTGGAAATGCTGAGCTGGGTGGAAATGTGTACCTCCATCCCGATTTGCCGGCAATACATTATGGCGGCCATGTCGGAGGCAATCACAGCGTCCACGCCAGCTTTCTTGGCCGCATCCAATGCCCTGCGGGCAGGTTCCAGATCTTCCTGATACAGGACAATGTTCAATGTAAGATAGGTCTTGACCCCGTACCCGCGGCAGATCCTGACAATTTCGTCCAGATCTTCAGGCTGGAAGTTGTTGGCCGAATGCGAACGCATATTGAGGTTGCCTATTCCGAAATAAACGGAGTCGGCTCCGCCCTCGATTGCCGCCATCAGGCATTCGAAATTGCCCGCAGGGGCCATTATCTCAAGTTCTTTCTTATTCATATTAGTTCAAGTTTCGCAAGTCGCAAGTGCTTAACATTCTGTGGCTTTTCCGTGCTATGCGAGCAATTGCTGCCGCCACGAGTATTGTCCACGCTACCCTATCCCTAAATCCCTACCGTCCCTCCGGGCTGCTCGCTGCGAAAGACCACTGGGCTTTCGCTTATCGCTCACGACCCCGGGAAAGGGACTTACTGTCGGCCTATCGGCCTCTAGATAAGGTTGTTTCGCACTTGCGAAACTTAAGATATTAATTAATTTGGGCAGTCCTCCCAAAAGCGACCCGAAAGCCATTATTTCCTAAGATTTGCGTCCCACCAGCTTGTCCGCGAACCGCTTGAGCATTTCCTGACGGACATTGTTCAATCCAAGCCTGGAGACATATTCCATACTTTCCTCCGTAAGGCGCTGAACCTCAGCGGCCGCAAGCTTGTCAACCCCGAGGGTTGTGTACAATGCCTTCACGCGGGTAATCTTGTCCCGGCATTCCTCGGGAGTGGAAACCGGCATTGACATTGCGGCAGCCATTTCCTCCGGCGCAAGCTCGAAGGCCTTGACAGTCAGCCAGCTCTTCTTGCCATTGACAATGTCCCCGCCAATAGGTTTTCCGAAAACTTTCTCGTCCCCGAATGCGTCCAGATAGTCATCAGCGACCTGGAACGCGAGGCCGAGAGCATAGCCGTAATTGTAGAGTAGTCCCGCCTCTTCGTCGGATGCACCACCGATAATGGCACCCATCTTGGCCGCGCAGGCTATCAGGACAGCCGTCTTGAGGCCTATCATCTGCATATAGCGGTGCATCGGGACAGTGGCCTCGTTCTCGAAATCCATATCGTACTGCTGGCCTTCACACACCTGGGCAGCCGTACGGTTGAAGAGATGAAATACCTTGCCAAGGACTTCCGGCGGGGCTTGCGCAATGCGTCTGTAGCTGTCAATGCACATAACGTCCCCGGAAAGTATCGCCGTATCCTCGTTCCATTTTTTCCAGACTGTAGGGTTGCCACGCCTGAGGGGTGACCTGTCCATTATGTCATCGTGAATGAGGGTGAATGTATGGAAGACTTCGAGTCCGGCAGCCGGCTGGAGAATCGCATCCGAAATGTCATCCTTGAAGAGGGAATATGCCGCAAGGCACAATCTGGGCCGGATTCGCTTCCCCCCGCCAGCAATCATATAACGGAGCGGATCGTAGAGTCCCGAGGGTTCAGAGGCAAATTCAATGGTCTCGAACAATGACTTCAGAATGTCATCAATCTGGGTTTCGCTTATCATGGCTGAAATATTTTTTACAAAAATAGCAAAAAATTTTGCATTTTAAGAAAAGGTGCGTATCTTTGCAATCCGATTCGGGGTGTGGCGCAGTTGGCTAGCGCATCTGGTTTGGGACCAGAGGGTCCTGTGTTCGAGTCACAGTACCCCGACAT
>JBJEBP010000020.1:0-4207 GCA_051870135.1 Candidatus Cryptobacteroides sp.
AACAAATTGGAAAATATTACTGAAAAAGAGTATAAACAGAAAATTTGTAGTTGGCTAGGATGGGCCAAGCACTGTAACTCGAAACACCTATTAAAATCAATCGATATGAGAAAATTTAGTGAAGTTCAAAAATCACGGGGAAATTTTGAAGGGGATAAAATCAAGATTGATGACATCCTCGGAAGAACAATCCGAATTACGGGCTACTCCGTAACAAACTCCCGCTATCACGACCGCTGCCTTACATTACAATTCCTCATTGAGGAGGAGGTGACGGCTCCGGACGGGACAAGGGGCAAAGGTTGGGTACAGCACATCTGCTTTACCGGATCTGAAGCCCTGATGAGACAGATGGAAGGTTTGGAAATTGAGCCTTCCGACCCCATACTGGCAAAGATTATCAAATGTAAATTAAACGGGGATCGATGCTTTTACAAGATAGTCGATCCCGACTAAAACTGAAAAAGCAATGAATACAGCAGTTCACGAAGCAAGAAAGAAGTTTGTCAAATTTGACAACGAGCGTTACCTTCTTTACCTGAATGAAAAGGAGGCAAAATATTCAGATCCCGAATCTGAAAAGGAGGTGGAGGGCTTCTCCTACACAGGGTCTGAAACCGACGGCGGCACTCTTGTGGAGGCCAAAGCCGTAAATGACGAAAATAGACGCTCCAAATTCATCTCCGGGCTGATTTCCACAAGATACCCCATCGATGCCCAGATTGCCGTTCTCGCAAACGGGAAGGATACGGAAGAACACGCCGCAGAACTCGAGGAGTTCGAGGCCTTCAGGGCAGAGTGCAAGGCGGCCATTGATGAGCTTCTTGCAAGATAGCAAGACAAGAATACCGATTGATTGACATAAACGGGGAAATTAAAAAAGCCCCCGGTCGTAAGTACGAAGATCTCACCCAACCTACTTACGCAAGCATGCGCAGAACCGCACGACCGAGGGCCGTAAGCCTGGTCGCAGTTCTGCGCATTTTATTTTTGCGACATGTCAGTTGATTGGGTGAGATGTGCAAATGTACAAAAAAACGCTTGCAATGACAATTTTTGAAGCGATTTCTTTCAATCGTGAACTGCTTGAGCGGCTTTCGTCCGTAGGTATAAGCCCGGATGACTGTAAGTATGTCGATCTGTTCAAAGAGTATAATGACCTTGTTGGACAGGGCGAAAAGGTGAGTTACGCAGTAGCCGTTCTGTCAGAAAAATACGGAATAAGCGAGAGGCAGGTTTATAAAGTTATTAAACGGATGCGCTCCGCTGTACCTCCTTTGCAGTGAGATGTTTGCCGATTCGTTGGCATTGTGATTTCCGTCCACGACCTTTGTGGCGTAAATCTTAATTCTAATGTCAAATTTTAACTACAAAGAGCAGTATGGCGTAGTAGTCATCTGCAAAAACGAGGAGGAACAGAAAAAGATATACGGCCTCCTCCTCGAAATGGGTTTAACCTTAAAAGTCGTTGCCGTATGATACTGAATGTTCACCACCGCTGCAGCGATTACAATAGTTATCGTGCAGCCCGCGTCAAAAGCCTTTTTAACGCCGAAAACGGGTGTGATTGGGAAAGGACGGTCAATCTTCCTATCGAGGACAAAGAGTGGCAAATAGGCCTGGTTGTTGGTCCTTCAGGAAGCGGTAAAACCAGCATTGGCAGTCGTATTTTCAACAAGCCCATTTATGATCTTTATGCCGGATGGGACGATGATAAGCCCATTGTTGATTGCATCGCTCCTGATGGCGACTTTAACGCCGTTACTGCGGCTCTTTCTGCCGTAGGACTCGGTGATGTTCCCGCGTGGCTTCGACCTTTCAATGTCCTGTCTAACGGGGAAAAATTCCGTGCAGGTCTGGCCAGACTTGTATGTGAGCGACCTGATGAAGCCGTAATTGATGAATTTTCATCCGTCATTGACAGGCAGATTGCAAAAGTTGGTGCTGCGGCGTTCTCAAAGACTTGGAGACGGGGAAAGGGTAAAGTCGTACTGCTGTCCTGCCACTATGACATCATTGAATGGCTTCAGCCTGATTGGGTATATGATATGAGCGAGGCACGGTTTTATAACCGTGACTGTCTTCAACAACGACCGCCGCTCACTCTTGAAATATATAAAGTCCACGGAACTGTATTCCCCCGACTCTTTAAGAAGCATTACTATTTAGATCTGCCAATGCCTGTCGCCGCAGAGTATTATGTCGGAGTGATTGATGGAGAACCGGTGTGCCATCTTGCGGTTGCGCCACTCTTTACCGCCAAAGCGTACAGGGCAACTCGTCTTGTTGTAATGCCAGAATGGCAGGGAATTGGAGTAGGCACAAAATTTCTTAACGCGGTGTGCCAGTATTACCTTGAGGGCAACGGACGTTGCGGAAAAAAACTGCAAACATTCTTCCATACATCACACCCACAACTATGTGGAGCACTTCGGCACTCCAGAAGGTGGGTGCAGACAGCGGCCAGTCTATATGGAGCGAATAAGGCAAGATCCGCAGCCTCTATGAAAAGATCCAACGAAAGGCGGGGCAAAAAGAATAAGGCCTCCTGCGGCTACGGCGGACATTTCAGGGCAGTTCAAGCGTTTAAGTACATAGGCAATGATTGTTAAGATACTCGGAAATCCGGAGACGCTCGCATACAAAGAAGCGGAGCGTGTTGTTAGGGCCTGTGGCTGCGCCGTTTGGGATGAAAGCTATTATTATGTTGATGTGGCCATCGCACCACTGTTGACAGAGAAGGTAGACGAGGACGGCCTGAAAGAGCCTATATATGGCGTTCTTATCTTTCACCCATCTCCGCTACCTTATGGCCGTGGTCCATCTTCAATCAAATGGGCGTACAGACGGCAGGAGCCTATTACTGCGGCTACTTGGTTCTGGGCGGATCGAGGATACGACACCGGACCAATCTGTGAGCAGGAAATACTCAAGATTGATTACGGAAAGCGTCCAAGAGAGTTCTATGAAAATGATGTTATTCCAGCTATGAAAAGGACATTAGAACGGTGTTTAAGCAATCTTCAAAGGGGTATTAAACGCGCAGTGCCGCAGCAGGATAAACACTCATCATACGATCCCAAGATATAAATAAAAAGCGTATCTCATTGAGGTACGCTTCGTTTTTTGAAAAGTTCCGTTCGTTTTGTCATGCCGCTAACATTTCGTTTTGCGGATTATACATCGAATTCACCTTCTGCGAAGCCATCCTTTTCCACAAGTTTTACCTGAACAGAAGTCATTTTGTGCGACAGGGATACTCTGATTGCAGATTCGGAAGGTTCCACAGCCTCCTGCTTTCCCCACAGGAAATCGGAAGCCTCGTAACCTGCGAGAGCAGATGCCGTTGCGGCTGTGCTCTGGTCCTTCTGCACTTCAAAAGGAGCGGCAACGACCTCGGACAAGTTCTTGCTGTAAGGATAATAGACATAGAGGTCAACATTGGTGTTCACATCCTTGTAGTAAACACTCCTTACCGGATTCCACTTGTGAGCAGCTTCATCAAAAACATACTTGACATTATCCGCCTGATTTCCTTCAGCAAGAAGGGTTCCCGGGACAGTGTTATTATCACTGTAGTTCACGGCAAACAAACCAAGAGCGTCCTTATCGACAAAGCCGGCATCGGACACCTTGGTCTGAACCTGCTTTATGGCACCATCAACATTGATCGGAATCAATCCTTCCGGCTCCTCGACAATTGCAGGCTCAACTGTGCAGCCTGCAAGCAGCGCTATGCAAGCCAATGGCATTAGCAAATTGTACTTCATATTGTGATTAATTATTGGATTATCACTCGGCATCTCCATCTACAGAGCCACCATTCCCCCAGGGATTTACATTAACGCTGTCATTCAAAATACTCGAATGCAGCTCAATCTCGACAATCTCCATCTCAGGAGACGAATACGTTTCGTTATTCTTCATCATATTATTGTATATTATTACCATCTTCCAAAGAATATTTTTTTCCTTCCCACACCAGGCGATGTATTTTGTATTCAGTATTATACCTTGCTGCCATTAACATTATGAACAAGAAAACCAACACAAAAAAAAGCCATACATTTATGATGAATACATTCCAGCATTGTTATAGACGAGCAACAAACCAATTTGAATATCATAATTATAAACACGAGCATCAAATCTTTAAGAAAAGCGGAATGCGCCTCAAGAGTTGGGATATTGCTCAGTTTATTTCTAT
>JBJEBP010000021.1:0-4197 GCA_051870135.1 Candidatus Cryptobacteroides sp.
ATCGTACAAACCTTGTACTTCGCCTTCGGGTCAATTGACTTGCCGCCGACTTTCACGCTGCTGACTGCATTGTCCCTGATTACAAGCCGGACGCCTGAACTCATTGGTTCCGTGTACTGGGCCATTGAATCAAACAGCCGCAGGAGCGAGCTACCGGTCAGTTCCACCAGCGTCATTTTGTTGTCGAAAGGGAAGACAGCATAGATGCCTTTCCGGGTTACATCCCCTTTCGGAAGTTCCGCACGAAGTCCTCCATTGTTGCATATTGCAAAGTCAGGCGTTACTCCGAATACATCTTCGCACATCTCCACCATGGCATCTGTAGCCCAGTTGCCGAGAGTCCCTTGCGGATTGCCTTTCCTCAATGCCGTAGGGCAATATCCAAGTATCTCGTTCATGGACTGTTCCAATTTTTCCGAGTAGTAGGCCAACTTGCTGGCGAATGCTCCGTCAATCCGGCTGTCAAGCCTGGAATCGACAGGTATCAGACGATAGGAAAACCTTTGCCTGCCGCTCTTTGCCATATCTATCTTCATATATCCGAGGTAGATGCCCTTGGACCCGGTCTGGACTATAGGAACAGGATTCCCGGCTTCGTTCTCGACATATTGTGCCTGGGGAATGAATGTGTGGCTGTGTCCGCCGATTATGAAATCTATGTTTTCTGTCCCGGCAGCAACCCCGCTGTCGTAGTAAGGAAAGGTAATGTCGTTATTGTAACCGAGATGCGAGAGAGCTGTCACCATTTCTGCACCATTGTCTTTCAATGACTTGGCAATCTTGTCCGCATTGTTGAGAGGCAGAGTGTAATCGACATTCTCGCAAGCTCCCGGTTCCACGAGGCCGCTCAGCCTGACACCGAGTCCGATGAAGCCTATCTTGCGCCCGCCGGCCTCGATGATGACGGACTCTCTTATGTCGTTTGCCAATATTGTCCTGCTGAAATCGTAGTTGGAACTTACCGTAACCACATCATTGAGGGAAAGCATGTGCTGGAGTCCGGGAAGCTTCTTGTCAAACTCGTGGTTGCCGATGGTGCGGACATCGTAGCCGATTTCCTTCTGTACCATCATCTCCACATCTCCATCCAGACAGGTGAAGTAGTAAGTTCCCTGCACGAAGTCCCCGGCATCGGCTACAATCACGGCCTTTTCCGCGGCCCTGACGCTGTCCACCAGGACCTTGATTCTGGCTACACCGCCCCTGTCGGCATTGTAGGTCTCATCTTTGCCGATAGGTTCAATCTGGCTGTGAAGGTCATTGGTGAAGAGAATTACCACTGACCCTGCAGACTTGTCATCACCGTTTTCCCCGGAGGGCTCCTCCTTGCCTGAAGACCCAGCTGTCTCGTTGTGCTGGCACGATATCATTCCTGCTGAAAGACAGGCGTATAAGAGAATGAATAAAATACGTTTCATTTTAAATGATGGATTGCAATAATGCAAATATACAAAAAAGTGGCCGGCCAAGTGATAGCCAGCCACATAAATATGTTATGATAGACTACTTGCTCTGTGCAATCGCGGCCTGCGCCGCTGCCAGACGTGTGATAGGCACGCGGAACGGTGAGCAGGATACATAGTCGATGCCGATTCTGTTGAAGAACTTGATGGAATCAGGATCTCCACCGTGCTCTCCGCAGACACCGCACTTGAGCTCAGGTCTCTTGGACCTTCCGGACTGGATACCGTACTCAACGAGCTTGCCAACACCCTTGGTGTCAATGGTCTTGAACGGATCTGCATCCAGGAGCTTGTTGCCTAGATATTCGCCCATGAAAGTTCCTACGTCGTCACGTGAGAAGCCGAATGTCATCTGGGTGAGGTCGTTGGTACCGAACGAGAAGAACTCTGCGGTCCTTGCCATCCTGTCGCCGGTGAGGGCGGCACGGGGGATCTCAATCATTGTACCGAACTGGTAGTCAATGCTGGTGCTGAACTTGCCTTCAACCTCTGCCTTAACCCTGTCGCAGATAGCCTTCTGGAAGCTGAGCTCGCGCGCTGAAATGGTGACAGGAATCATAATCTCCGGCATTGGGTTGAGACCCTCGGCCTGGAGCTCTGCAGCTGCAGTGAAGATAGCCCTGTACTCTACCTCTGCGATGAGAGGGAAGGAAACGTGGAGACGTACTCCTCTGTGACCCATCATAGGGTTGACCTCGTGGAGGGACTCGCCGCGCTTCTCGATTTCCTCAGGTGTAACGCCGAGCTCCTTGGCGAGCTCTGCCTTCTTCTCGTCTGTGTGAGGAACGAACTCGTGGAGAGGCGGGTCGAGGAGACGGAATACGACCGGCTTGCCGTCCATAATCTTGAGGGTGCTCTTTACGGATGCCTTGATATATGGCTCAAGCTCTGTGAGAGCAGCCTTTCTCTCCTCGTCAGTATCGCAGAGAATCATCTTGCGGAGTTTTGCGAGAGGAATTTCGGAATTCCTTCCGTAGAACATATGCTCGAGACGGAAGAGACCGATGCCCTCGGCACCGAATGAAACAGCCTTGGCTGCATCCTCAGGTGTATCGGCATTGGTCCTGATACCGAGCTTGCGGAACTTGTCGGCGAGAGCCATGAACTGGACGAAGAGAGGATTCTCGGAAGCGTCCATTGTCTCAATCTTGGCATTGTAAACGAGACCTTTGGCACCGTTGAGGCTGAACCAGTCGCCTTCCTTGAACTCTGTGTCCGTGCCTGCGAAAGTGACTGTCTTTTCCTGGAGATTAATCTTCATCGCGTCGCATCCGACGATGCAGCACTTGCCCCATCCGCGTGCGACGAGAGCAGCGTGGGAGGTCATACCTCCGCGTACTGTGAGAATACCTGCTGCGGCCCTCATGCCTTCAATGTCTTCAGGTGAGGTCTCCTCGCGGACGAGAATTACCTTGCGTCCTTCAGCGGCTGCTGCGACTGCATCTTCAGGAGTGAATACGAGAGTACCTACTGCTCCGCCCGGAGACGCAGGAAGACCCTGTGCGATAGCTGTGCACTTCTTTTCTGAAGCAGAGTCGAGAATAGGGTGGAGAATCTCGTCGAGCTGTGCAGGAGAAACTCTCATTACCGCTGTCTTCTCGTCAATCATGCCCTCTGCGAGCATGTCGGTAGCCATCTGGAGGGCGGCAAGACCTGTCCTCTTGCCGATACGGCACTGGAGCATCCAGAGCTTGCCTTCCTGGATTGTGAACTCAATGTCCTGCATATCGTGGAAGTGGTTCTCGAGATGTGTGCGGATTTCGTCAAGCTCCTTGTAAACCTCAGGCATTGCGGTCTCGAGGGACTGGAGGTCCTTGTTCTTCTCTGACTTGGTAGCCTCGTTGAGAGGGTTAGGAGTGCGGATACCTGCAACGACGTCCTCGCCCTGGGCGTTGATAAGCCACTCGCCGTAGAACTTGTTGTCACCGTTTGCAGGGTTGCGGGAGAATGCTACACCGGTTGCGGAGGTGTCACCCATGTTTCCGAATACCATTGACTGTACGTTTACAGCTGTTCCCCAGTCATCCGGAATCTTCTCAATCTTTCTGTATGTGATGGCGCGCTTTCCGTTCCAGGACTTGAACACACCGCCGATTGAACCCCAGAGCTGTGCCTCTGCAGTGTCTGGGAACTCTACTCCGAGAACTTCCTTAACCTTTGCCTTGAAGAGTTCGCAGAGGTCCTTGAGTTCGTCGGCCGTGATGTCGGTGTCAGCCTTGTAGCCCTTCTTCTCCTTGAGCTCGCTCATCATCCTGTCGAGCTGCTGGCGGATACCCTGGCCGTCCTCAGGCTCGATGCCCTCGGCTTTCTCCATGACGACGTCAGAGTACATCATGATGAGACGGCGGTATGCGTCATATACGAAACGAGGATTGCCTGTCTTCTTGATCATTCCCGGAAGGGTCGCTGAGCAGAGACCGATGTTGAGAATGGTGTCCATCATACCCGGCATTGAACTTCTCGCACCTGAACGGCAGCTGACAAGAAGAGGGTCGGAAGGGTCACCGAATTTCTTGCCCATTATCTTCTCCGTGGCGGCAAGAGCCTCTGCGACTTCCTGCTTGAGCTCGTCAGTGTAGCCCCCGCCGAGAGCATAGTACTCCGCACAGCATTCTGTGGTAATGGTGAATCCTGCAGGAACAGGCATTCCGAGAAGGTTCATCTCAGCGAGATTGGCTCCCTTTCCTCCGAGGAGCTCACGCATGGTGCCGTTTCCTTCGGCTGTCTTGCCTCC
>JBJEBP010000022.1:0-4182 GCA_051870135.1 Candidatus Cryptobacteroides sp.
GGAAGGTGTGGCTGGAACACCTCCTTTTTGGAGCGAGACGCTGACGATGACGCTCGAGCGAAGTGTATAAGGTATGAGTTCATACCTTGTACTGGTCTTTCAATATTTATATATAGTCCTGTAGCTCAGTTGGTTAGAGCACCACACTGATAATGTGGGGGTCAGCAGTTCAAGTCTGCTCAGGACTACAAAGCGATTCGCAACATTGAAATTTTGCAGTTATTTTGATGAAGCGCAAGGCGCGTGAAGAGTCGCCTGAGGGAGTTACCTCTCGGTAATGACCGAAGAAGGCTTCGAGCAGCAACGCAGCGATTCGCAAAATAACAAAAAATTGGGGGTATAGCTCAGTTGGCTAGAGCATCTGCTTTGCAAGCAGAGGGTCGTCGGTTCGACTCCGTCTACCTCCACAAAACCAGCCGCAAGGAACTTTCCTGCGGCTGGTTTTTTCATTATGCCATCCTTCTTCTTTCGGGTCAATAACAGGCACTGACCTTCCCATGAACCTGGAGCAGACGAAGTCTGCGACGGCATCATCAGATGCCGCGCGAAGAACAGCGAAGCGCAGGCCTTGAGGCGATGGAGCGCACGGAGCGCGCTCCCCCGTAATGGGGGCCAGGGGGAAAATATGGTACCATCCCGACTAGAAACGTGGTCAATTACAAGTACCTACCATTCCAACGAAGAACTTAGAGCAGACGAAGTCTGCGACGGCATCATCAGATGCCGCGCGAAGAACAGCGAAGCGCCGGCCATGAGGCGATGGTGCGCACGGAGCGCGCTCCCCCGTAATGGGGGCAGGGGGGAAATAAAAGAGACCGTGCGAGCACGGTCTCAAGAAGGGTGAACGGTGGGACTCGAACCCACGACAACCAGAACCACAATCTGGCGCTCTACCAACTGAACTACGCTCACCGTGTTTAGGATTGCAAATATAGTCATTATTTCTTTAATTCCAAATTTTTTTGAACTTCTTCCGTTATCCGGGACAAATATTTCCAAGAATTATTATATTTGCGAGACTTGGCTCCCGGAAAAATAGGCAGAAGTAATTCCTCTCCGGAGCCGGACTCAGAATGAATGCACAATTTGCAGCATAAACGAACAATATGTCAAAAGAAATCAAATTCTCCCTGGTTTACAGGGATATGTGGCAATCCTCGGGCAAATACGTGCCACGGGTTGACCAGCTTGAAGAAGTGGCTCCGGCCATCATTGATATGGGGTGCTTCGACAGAGTAGAGACCAATGGCGGAGCATTCGAGCAGGTGAATCTCCTCTTCGGTGAGAACCCGAACGTCGCAGTCCGCAAATGGACGGCACCGTTCCACAAGGCCGGCATTCAGACCCACATGCTTGAAAGAGGTCTCAACGCATTGAGAATGAACCCGGTACCTGCTGATGTCAGGGAACTGATGTTCAAGGTCAAGAAGGCGCAGGGTACCGATATCGCCCGTTCATTCTGCGGATTGAACGACCACAGGAACCTCAGGCTTTCGGTGGAATATGCCAAGAAAGCGGGAATGATATCCCAAGTTGCATTGTCCATAACCAACTCCCCTGTCCACACCGTGGAGTACTATATGGGCGTGGTTGACAAGGTGGTGGAATACGGCTGCGACGAAATCTGCCTCAAGGATATGGCAGGTATCGGAAGGCCTACTTTCCTCGCCCGGCTCACAGGTGAAATCAAGAAGAAATACCCTCACATCCTGGTGCAGTACCACGGACACGCAGGCCCGGGATTCTCGCCCGCCTCAATGTTGGAAGTCGCCCGTGCCGGAGCCGACTACCTCGACGTGGCCGTGGAGCCGCTCTCTTGGGGCAAGGTCCATCCGGACGTAATCACCATCAGGGAAATGCTGAAGGCCGACGGCTTCCTCGTCAAGGACCTGAACATGGACGCTTATATGGAAGTCCGCAGGCTCACACAGAAATTCATTGACGATTTCCTCGGATACTGGATTGTTCCGTCCAACCATCTCATGTCCTCCCTCCTCGTAGGCTGCGGCCTTCCGGGCGGAATGATGGGTTCAATGATGGCCGACCTGAAGGGATTCCAGGGAGCCATAAATGCCGGACAGAGGGCTCACGGCAGGCCTGAACTCAGCCTTGACACATTGATGGTCAAGCTCTTCGAGGAGGTTCAGCATGTCTGGCCGAGACTCGGATACCCGCCACTCGTTACACCGTTCAGCCAGTACGTCAAGAACACTTCATTGATGAACCTTATGAATGTCCTGAACGGAAAGCCGAGATGGACCACCATTGACAAGGATACCTGGAACATGATTCTGGGACGCATGGGCACATTGCCGGGCGAACTCGCTCCGGAAATCATTGACCTTGCGAAGTCAAAGGGCCTGGAATTCTATACCGGCAATCCTCAGGACGAGTACCCGGACGAGCTGCCGAAGTTCCGCCAGATGATGAAGGAGGAAGGCTGGGACGAGGGACAAGACCAGGAAGAACTCTTCGAGTTCGCAATGCACGAGCGCCAGTACCGCGACTACAAGAGCGGCGTGGCCAAGGAGCGTTTCAACAAGGAACTCGCCGAGCTCAAGGCCAAGGCTGGCGCACCAATCAATGTTGTCAGGCCGGTAGTGGAAATGCCTAAGTTCAATGTGGAAGAATATGCCTCAAAATATCCGCACGCAGTTCCTGTCCAGGCCCCGGTAAAAGGCCAGTTGCTCTGGCAGGTGGATGTAGATGACGATTCAACGGCACCTGTGGCAGGCACGGCCGTCAATGCTGGAGAGGCGATGGGCTATATCCAGGCCTACTATGGAATGGAGGAAATTGTCCCGGCCGTCAGCGGAAGGGTAGTGGCCGTGACCGCAGCTCAGGGCAGCAAGGTTGCCAAGGGCGAAATCATTGCCTTCGTGGAGGGCGAGGCCAATGCCGGGGAGGCGAAGGCCAATGAAGGAGAATAGTTGAAAGAGCATTTGATCGAGTGCTCCTCAGTCTCGGGATAGAGCATCTGTCCGTCAGACTTGTGCCACTTGTAAGTCAATTTTACCGTCACGTTTCCGGGAGTAAGATAATCTTCAATCGGGAACGTGACGATTTTATATACGACCTCAAGTTCGGAAATGTCCTTGGAGTCTTTGTGGAATCCCTCCTCCTGTCCATCGTGAAATACTGTGAATGACAAGGTGTCCCCGACTTCTTCCGAGGTCTCAAGATAAAGCCCTGTCCTATGCTCCGAAATGGAATTGCGCTTGGCAATCCAGGCACAGTACATATTGAGATAACTACCTGATATCCAAGCGTCTGTAATTGCGATGGCATCCTTCCAGACGCTAAGGTCCGGCTCAATGTCCAATGCTTCGGCCACATTCGCCACCTCAAGTGCAGTCACCCTTACCTCATATTCATCCTCATTGCCGGGAATCTCCGAGAGAACATCACAATTGACGAAAATCCTGGACCCGTAGTCGAGTCCGGAGCAGTCCTTTCCGTCAATGATATTGAAAATCAGGTTCTCGTCCGTACGGAAAGAATTGTCTGACAGCACGGTTCCCATTGTATAGCAGTTTCCCAGGACAATGGTGTCCTTGCCGCAGGAAATCATTCCTGCAAGCAGAACCAATGCGGCGGAAATCCGGGTCGCCATTATCGTCAATGTTTTCATTGTTTCGTCCTGCTTGGCCTGCAGACTATCTGGACATCAATGCCTTCGACTTTGTATCCCCTGAAACGCTTGCGCCCGAGATAGCTCTGGACAATGTCGAGAAGGCCCTCGTCCGGCAGATCCCTGTAGGTATTGTTCACTGAGTCATAAAGATGGATGTGACGGTCTGTATTCACGTCGAAGTACATCTTGCTGTTGGAACTGAGACGCCTAGAATATACGCCAATGTCGGCCATCTGTGAAAGGATGTTGTAAACAGATGCCGCGGTCACATTGGCCACCTTCTCCTTCGCCGTCTCCTCGGCAACCATATCAGCCGACGCATGGCCGAGATTCAGCATTGCAAGATGCACGGCAATCCTCTGCTGGGTTGCCTTCAGGCCGTGTTTCTTGAGGATGACTTTCAGCTCATCCACAGTCGGCGCAGTATGTGACATCTTGTTCATCCGGTGTGCCTGTTTTTTGCGGTTGCAATTATAGTAATCTTTTTGAACATTTCCAAAAACCGATATCCGGCCGAACCTGTTGACAAAGATTGTGAAAAATTTGAT
>JBJEBP010000023.1:0-4145 GCA_051870135.1 Candidatus Cryptobacteroides sp.
CATAATCTCCTTCTTTAACGTTGGTGGAACTGAGATGAAAATACTTCGTTTTCACAGATTCATCAGGAGCTGTGATTGTAACATATCTTCCGGCAGCACCATCTGTGCTTTCATGCACTGAAACAATCCCTTCATGTGCCGCTAACACTGGAGCCCCCAAATCAGTATCACCCCCACCAGAATAATTGAAATCAAGCCCTTTGTGATTCTTGCTTGCATCTTTTTCTTTTGTATCCCTTAGACCAAACCAAGAATCAATTTTGATAATCCATTCCTTAAATTTATCCTTTAAAGGAATTGATCGTAAACCATTCTTATCAATATTGGAAATTGGATTATTATTGCAATACGAAAAGGGAGATATTGATGAGAATGACTTTGCCATCGGGTCAACGCTAGTCCATCTGCAGTACATAGGGGAATAGTATCTTGCACCGAAATCAACGAGACCGAGGTCGGATGAACCGAACTTCTGATACTCTTTACCTGCTAAGTGCCAACGCTGCGCATCCCCCAATTGGTCGGATATTTCATTTATCCTCATTCCGAACGGGAGGTAATCACTTTGTTCAAGCCAGAGTGAACCAATCATACCATCCGGATTGATAACGCTCCTGACATTTCCCAAATGGTCGGAAATGTTCCAACAGTCTTTGAATTCACCGGAGTTCCCGACATAAATTCTTCCTTCAGAATGTCCAACCGACTCCAGCCTGATAGTACCGGATGCATCAATTGCATAAGAGAAACTGCCTCTTGTGATTACACCGGCTCCGTTGGCTTTCTTTGCAGAAAGCCTTGTTCCATCAGATAGATAAGTGTATGTGACATCTCCCACCATCGAAGGCAAATTTAGGAAATTATAATCAATAATGTTGTTGTAATGATTATCCGAAGTAAGATTTCCGTTTAAATCATTTGTAAACCAGAACTCGATGAAGTCTGTTTGCGGATTGATGCAACCTCCGGTAATCTGATTGCCTTCATATCCGAAGTAAATGTCTTGTGCCGTGCCATTAATGTTTCTTCGAAGGGAAGTGATGTTTCCATTGAGGTCGTACTGAATGTTCTTTTCGGTTCTGACATCAGTCGCTTCATTATCAACCCAACGGCTGTTACCCAGGAGCCTGCCAAGATGGTCATAAGAGTACTTGTTGCGCACAATAGGAGTGCCTGGATCTCCCCGCGGGCAATTGTAGGTAGTTACTTCATCAATCAGACCATCGAAACGATAAGCAATGGCCTCGTCAAAGAGAGTCCCTTCAACAGGATGAACAAAATTGATTTCGGAAATCCATCCGAGTAAGTCTCTTTCAACGGTTTGCCTGAGTTTGAAAGCCTCATTCGCACCGTATCGAGTCTTAACAGAAGTTCTTCCAAGCCCGTCATAGCCATATTCTACCGGGTCCAGATTGACACCATCCAGAGTGCGCACGCATCGGGTAATGCGTCCTCTGCTATCGTAAGTGTTATCGACCAGCAAGGTATGCGTGGTACCGGACGGGTCAGTGTGCTGCTCGCAGTATTTGATTGGATTGCCTACAAAATCATATTTTGTGGAGTAACGGGCTGTCCATCCGTCGGAAGTCTTCTCCAGCATCTGAATGAGTCTTCCCTGTCCGTCATACCAATAAGCCCTTCTGGTATTGTTCCCCAAAGAAGTGCCGATTTCTCTCAATTGTTCAAAGGAAAGCATAGAGAGGCATCTCTCACGATTGATGTCCGAGGAACTGACCACACCGGTAATGCTGGCAAAAGACATATCGAGAGGAATTCCATTGGTGGCAAGTGCTGAAGAGGAAGTCCGGTATGCAAGTTTATGCGTATCCTGACAGGAAGAACACATTGTCTTGATACTTACGCCACAGTCCAGCCCATCACAAATGCCTGCATAGTCGGTGGAAGGGCAACAGATACCTTCCTCCGTCAAACGGTCGTAATCATCATACAGAAAATACCTTCCCTTGCTGCTTGCTCTCAGGTTGGCATCGTCGCTATAGGCAAGCCGTCCTCTCCGGTCATATGCGAAATTGGTTCCTCCGTCGCCAGGATTGTGCTTCCAAACCAGTCTGCCAAAACCGTCATAGAGCCATCCGAAGCAATAATCGTGAGCAAAAGTGCCGCTGAAAGGAATAATTGTACCTGTGTTTATGCGTGAACTTCCTTCGGGTTGAATAACCATCACAAGAGAGTCTTTAAGGTCTCTGACAAAGTACGTATCGTGCTTAGTGCCATTATTAATGGAACGGCTCAGAATCGTTTTTCCGGCAACATCACTAAAGATAACTGTGGTATCTCCTTCTTCCGATAATCTGGTTGTTCGTTGAAGTTTAGCATCATCCCAAAGACCTGAACATTTGACAAAAGCGTTTGAGGCAGAAGGCATAGCAAATGACAATCTGAGAACGGCGTCATCAGTCGTGTTTTTGCCATATTGAAAAAGCACCTTCTTACCTTCTTGCTGATAACGGTTTCCCGGTTTCTGTTCACTTAAAACCCGCCCGCCTTTCCAAGGTTCATATTCTTTGATATAGAATGGCCGGTTGCCCTCTCCGTAATTGGCTTCATACCACTCAGCACTTTTTGTTTCCCAAAGATCTTGATAAACAATTGCCGGATTCATTGTCTGAATCGTGTCCGTTGCATATGGAAGAAAGGCTACTGAGTCGGCCCTGTCCATAGAATCATATTTGAACGGTTGGATGATTGAGGGGAATACTCCGGGCTCGCCAACAGAAACGGACAGGGATTTTCTTCCAAGAGCATCGTAATAATCCACATCCAGAATAAATGAGGAGTCGTTTTCATCAAGAACAGTTTTTGTGGCGATTCGGGAGCGCCGTCCACCATACTCACATCCAAGGCGCCCTTCTATATGCCGAACAGCATTACCATCGGAATTGCGTTCTTCGGAAAGTCTCCCATAATAGTCATAGGAGTAGGATGCGGAGAGTCCTGATGGAAGTGTCCGGGAAGAGAGGCCTACCATATCTTTCCATGTGTAAGTTGTCTTGCCTTGCGTGCCGTTGACGGTCCTGGAACTGATGTTTCTGCCAAGCGCGTCCCAAGCATAGGTTATATAGGCTCCCCCTGGATAATCCACGCGCGTTGGAAGCAATTTGGAATCCCTTGTGATTCTGGTAACATTACAAGGTTTGCTGCCTGGTATTCTGCTTCGAAGAGAATCCGGTTCCGGTTTGTCCAATTTATAGACAGTCATTGATGTTGGTTTCGCAGAGCCGTCAGCTCTGTTGTAACCGAAACGGACAAAATCAGTCACAAAACGGTTTTGTTCCTCTTTTACTATAGTGACTACATCCCTCACCGCGCCAAAACAAACACTTGCATCGTCAGAAGAGTAATTGGTGCAGTACGAATAGGATTCTTCTATTTCCCTATTGCTTTGAAGATCGATAACCGTTTTGCTGGACAGTCGCCCTTTCGGGTCCATATCGAATTTAGTCTTGACAGAGAGACCGTCTTTTGATTCCATTACGGTGTCCAGTATGGGTTTCATCCTGAAATGCGGTATGCAGGCATATAAGCTCATGCAGTTCATCGCTTCATAAACTACGGAAGGAGCCTCCGGCAAATATGAGAATTCCTTGTGGTATCGGAGATTGTCCAATGCGTCATATTCTGAAATGCTCTTAGGTAGGCCTCTGAATAGAGAATAATCTGAAGATGGGCATTCAAACATATTCAGCATCTTGGTGGTTTCTTCATCATTATACGGTGAAATGTCTAACGGTGTGGAACACACTGACTCCGGGAAACTATCAGGGTAATGATTCCAGCCGAAGAAAGTATGTACTGTCCGACTGCCGTCCGAATGTAATTCTGTTACAACCTCGTAACCAAGCCTTTGCCCGTAACCGAAAGTATTGAAGCCGTTGCTGGAATAGAAAGTGGCTTTCAAAGGCATCAAAAACGATGAAGCAATTATTGGATGGAATACTTGTTTGTAATAGAGACATTCTACACATAATCTTGGCTGCTGCCAAAATACGCCGTCATCATACTGAAACTCTTTGGTACTTACCGCTTCTGAGCCATCATAGTCAGTTATTTTGGCTACGCGTATTCCGCATACATCGTGATTGAAGGCTTGAAGGAATGGTTTTTGAGCCCAGGTCCTGTCCAGT
>JBJEBP010000024.1:0-4143 GCA_051870135.1 Candidatus Cryptobacteroides sp.
CCCAGAAACTCGTACGGCTGGTTAACGTAAATGGCTGTGCCATAGCCCTGTACCTCCCAGTTGCCGGGTACCGTAATCTTCCCCGTCTTCTCCACATCACCCTCCACATAACGGAAATCCCATTCACCGTTCAGCAACTCATAATACTGGCTTCGCCCATAGTCGAAGGTGGCTGCGGCATCCCTGTCCCCGTAGGTCATGAATGTCGTGCGGGCGGGCAGTTTCCCGACGCTCAGCACGGATAAATCCCTGTGGTAAGGCAATGATTCATTGGCATTTTCGCCCTGCGCTACCTGTATTCCCGCCAGCAATGCCGACAGGACAAGAATGGAGAATGACAAATATCTCATATCGTTATCAGTTTTTAGTGTTTCTGCAAATATAAGGACAAATCCTCTGAAATATACCTGCGAATCTCCGCACGAAGCTTGTCAGCATCCTCGGAATCCAAGATTTCTATCTGCCTGGCCAGCCCGATGCAGAACCTGCGTGCCGGTTCAAGGCCGTGGACGTGCGTGTCGAGAATCCATTTGTCATTGCCGTCCTGGTAGAGTTCATCCTCGCCCAGATTTCCGGCCTCCAAATAGTCATCCTTCAGCACATTCAATGCAAACAGGCTCATTCTCAGGCGGATATGGTAATCCTCCGAAGGGTTGACCCAGCGGAATACATCAGCCTTTCCCTTCTCGAATGAATGGTCATAACGGGCATCCTCGATGTCGGTGTCGATGCTGCCTATCCGGCAAAGCCTGAATTCCCTGCAAGCCTTGACATCCAGGTCATAGGCCCAGAGATTCTCGTCATTGCATACCAGATTAATAGGCACGACGTGGCGGTCCTGCACGGAATTGCTGCTACTGCTCGCATAATCTTTGAGAATCACCTTCCGTTTCTCGTCAATGGCCTCGTTCAAAGTCAATATGAACTGTTCCACCTTGCCGACGCTTCGGAGCTCCATCAGCCGGTGTTCCTGGTCAACCCGGCGCATAGGCAATGTCTCCTCGCCGTCCCTGATATATGCCACTCCCTTCGTCCGGGTATTGTCCGTATAAAGTTTCGCAATTTCGAATCGGGAAGGAGAAACATCAATCCTTATAGCATCCATATCCGGAGTCGGCGAAATGGTTATATATCTCCTGACGCTCTCCTTGAAATAGAGTTCCACCTCATAGTTCAGGAAACGGCAGTAGGAATCCAGATTCTCGGGTTTCGGGACCTCGTGTCCAAGCTGGCGGATGCGCAATGCATTGACACTGGCATAGTTGGCCCGGAACCAGGCAAGATCCGCATTGAGTCCGTACCCCTCGCCGACCAAAGGCTCGCCACTGTCATTGACACCCACATACACAGTGCCTCCATCCTTGTTCAGGAAGCCGCAGACAGCCTCCAGGACCTGTCCCCTGCCCTGTTTGACGAGGTCAGGCTTGCCGGTAGCATTGTGGAACACATAAGAGGACTTGAACTCCACATTGGACAGTTCTCCTTTTCCGTATTTTCCTCCGCCCTTGTCAATCCTGCCCTTGAAATGGTCAGCCACGTCCAGCAGCCCGCATATTTTCCTGCGGATTTCATCGGCGGAGGTCCGTACCTCATCCGGATTGCTCAAACTCAGGACATAGGCCAATGCCAACCGTCCTATTTCCCGTTCCCGGCATCCTGCCCCGGCATAAATCAGTCCGGCAACATCACAGGCATCCTGCGAAGAGGCCATGCTGTCCAGCAATCTGACAATGCGGCATTCCTGCTCCGAAAAAATGCCGGTATCGGCCGGGAGCTTCACTTCCTCCTTCTCCGCAAACCGGAGGCATTGCTCCAGATACTCGGCCTCGGCCAAAACCCTGTCGCGCCTCTCCCCGTCTCCAATCACATTGAATATAAAAGCGGCAGAAATCATATCCCTATAACGGGCCATCGCCTTGTTTTCCGCTGATGCCGAGAGGATTATGCCAATGCTTCGGGCAATGTCATTTCCTGTCTCATCCTTCTTTTCCAATAAGGATCTGGCAATATCTGCTTCGGCTCCATCCTCGTCAAGTACAAATTCACCCAGTACATTTTCCTCGACAAATGGCCTTGGAGAGCCCTCGTAATCAAAATCCGGAGTATCAAAATTGATGAACCAGGAATTGCCGTAGTCGAAGGCGGAGACCACATACACGGTTACAATGTCACCAGTCTCAAGGTCAGAATTCACGCGCATCAGGCCTCCATAGCCCTTGTCGGAAATAAGGATATACCTGTCCTTGTCCTCGGTGGCACCCTTATAATAGCCGATAACCTTGGCCTGGAAGACACTCCTGTTGCGGCGGTCCTCCTCTGCCTTGCGCATCGCATAGTCAATATATGCATCCTTTATGGAAAAGCCGGAGGAATAGGCATCCTCCCTGTAACAAGCCCTGCCGATGTAGTCATTTTCATAAATATACGGCAACAGGTTATCTGTTTGGACGCCAGTCACCAGCTCCTCAATGAACAAATCTGAAGATTCCTCATATCCGTCCAGCATAGGAGTACAGACGGGACCGCGTGGGGTTTCCTTAATCCCGTAAATTGTATAGTAGTTGTCAGATTTCAGCTCCCTCAAGACCGTCCTCGGCTTCGTTCTCGCAGCCCCGGCCTGGGACATCAGGAATGTCCTCACGAAACTTTCTACAGCCAGGATGCTGTCCACCTCGGAAGCCTTCAGCCTTTCATCCCTCTCATTCCTGGTACACACCTGGATCATCTCCCCGTGTCCTGAAAATGAGCATACGGAGGCTTCCCAGGCCGGGGCGGAAGATATGCTGAGCCTACCGTCTTCCAGGACAATGGAACCGGCCCCATTCAGGCGTAGCGGCTCCAGCTTGTCCTTCTTGTCGAATTTCGCCTTGGTTATCATCGAATAGGCGAGCACGTCAATGCTGGCCTGTCCCTCAAGGAAGGAAATCGTAAACCCGGGCGAGCGCATCGCGTATGAGCAACAATTGACGGCAAGCGGCAGAAAATCCTTGCCTGAGGTACCGTATGACAGATATTCGAGGAGTATCAATGCCTTGTTCCTGCACTCTGTCCTGGACCTGGTCTCGCAAAGCAGCAGGAGACAGCATGCTACCAGCCTGACAGCCTTGCCCAGCCTTTCCCTCTCCTCATCATTCATCCCGCTCCTCTTCGCCCCGAACGCCCTTATTTCCCCGACCTCGTCCTCGACTATGCTGCCCAATGACACGGCAATCTGGAATACAGTCCTTCCGCTGCTTTCCTTCTCCTTCTTCACCGTGGCGATGAAATCCGCCGCCGTGCTGGTCTTGTACTTATATTTCAACTCCTCTGTGGTCATAGATGAATAGTGTTTCAACAAAAATAATCATTATTGTCGAAATGGGCAAGACAACAGAGAAGGGGCCGGATACCGGTCCCTTCTCAAATATGCAATGAAATTACATCAATGCGACAGTGTCAATGTTTATTTAGAAACTACCACAATGTTGTCGATATACCATCTCGGAACTACGCCTGAAGCTGGTTTCATATTTGCCGGATGGATGGAAATGCGCTGTCCTGGAGCCACATTCGGCAGGCTCACCTTTGCAGACTGCCATTCCATCTTGCCCAATGGCTGGGCAGTCTTGAGGGTCTCACTGGTGTAAACTACAGAGTCATCAGTACCCCTTACCTCGACTACTATATCCACAGGATCAGTTTCATCAACTCCATCCATCACGCGTCTGTGACAAGCCCAGTTGAACTTAACCTCGACATTGGATGTCGCAGAAAGATTGATGTCCGGAATGATGAGACCTGTAGTGTAAGATGTCTTGCCCATCTTCAGATAATAGTGCTGAGGATAAATAACCTTGGCACTAGGATTAAGGTCAACATAACCCTGCTTTGCAAACTCATTTGCAAACACGCCATCCTTCAGTCCGGCGACAGTGTAGGCATTAGGAGCATTTCCACTTGTGTTGTTGTCCTCAACAGACTGTCCAAATACCTTGCCACTGTTGGCAGCAGAGTAAAGTTCCTCAAGAGGTGCAAGCCAATCGAAGTTGTCTGCAAAGAGAACATTATTACCAAGCTGGGTGAGTGATATTGTCTTGCTGAAAGAGTAAGTATCATTCTGGAAAACAACTTCAACCTCTCTTGCGGCACCTGAGTTTGCATTGA
>JBJEBP010000025.1:0-17518 GCA_051870135.1 Candidatus Cryptobacteroides sp.
GGCAGGATGAAATCCAGAGATGCCCGTCAGCCCAGCCAAGTTCATCCCGGCTCAGCGTATCAGCCTTCAGATGCTTGTACGCCTGACCGTAATAAGCTATAAGCGCCGGCATCACCTCCGCTTCATCCGTCCCGAAAACATTGAAACGCCTGCGGTTAAGTTCCCCGATTGCCTCGCTGCATCCGAACAGCCCGGAAATTTCGCCCGCCGTCATGCGTCTCATCTCCGAAGCAATACGCATTGCAATATCATTGAAATAAGGAGTCCTTGCCACCAGGTCCGGGACCGGCGAGAACTCCCTCATTATCTTCGCACTGGCTAGAATTATCTGCATAAAATTAAATTCGATACGAAAGTTTATGACACAATATTAGCAAAAAGCGGCAATTCCTGAAAACATCCCAAAACATTTTTCATAAAATATTTGGAAGATTTCCGAAAACGATTTATATTCGCAGTATAAATATACCACGAATATGCCACAGATATCTCAGCGAGGGTTGTCAATGCCCGCATCACCTATCAGGAAACTGGTTCCATACGCCGATGAGGCGAAAGCCAGGGGTGTCAAAGTCTATCATCTCAATATAGGACAGCCTGACCTGCCCACTCCTGAAAAGGCACTGGACGCTGTAAGAAGCATTGACAGGACCACATTGGAATACAGCCCGAGCCAGGGATACAAAGGACTCAGGGAAAAGTTCTCCGGATACTACACCAAGTTCGGAATCAATGTCAGCCCGGACGAGATTATCGTGACCACAGGCGGTTCAGAGGCTCTTCTCGCCACATTCCTGACCTGTTTCGACCCTGGAGATGAAGTCATCATCACAGAGCCGGGATATGCAAATTACATATCGTTCGCAAAGGCTGCAGGCCTGACCATCCGCGCCGTAACATCACGCATCGAGGACGGATTCGCCCTCCCTTCCGCCGAGGATTTCGAGAAGGCAATCACGCCGAAGACCAAGGCCATCCTGATCTGCAATCCGAACAACCCTACCGGATACCTCTACAATCCGGAAGAACTCTTCAGGCTCAGGGACATCGTAAGGGACCACAATCTCTTCCTCATTGCCGATGAGGTTTACAGGGAGTTCGTCTATACTGACGAGCCTTACGTATCCGCATTGACATTGTTCGGAATGGAAGAGAATGTCATCGTAGTGGATTCAGTATCAAAACGTTACTCAGAATGTGGTATCCGCATCGGAATGGTCGTGACCCGCAACAAGGAAGTCCACGATGCCATAATGAGGTTCTGCCAGGCAAGGCTCAGCCCGCCGCTTCTCGGCCAGATTGCAGCAGAGGCCTCCATCGAGGGGACGGAACTATATGCAAAGGAATGCTTCGACGAGTACAAGGCCCGCAGGGATTTCTTCATTGAGGGACTAAACAAGATACCTGGTGTACATTCCCCAATGCCACAAGGCGCATTCTACACTGTCGTAAGCCTGCCTGTAGAGAATGCCGAAGATTTCTGCAAATGGTGTCTCACGGATTTCTGCTGGAAGGAAAATGCAGATGAAGAACCGGAGGAAACAGGCATCCATTTCGGCGACCCTCTGCCGGGACCGGAGAAGAGCGGACCGGAATATACAGGAGAAACAATCATGATGGCTCCCGCAGCAGGCTTCTATGCTACTAAAGGACTGGGACTCAATCAGGTAAGAATGGCCTACGTCCTGAAGAAAGCAGACCTCGCCAGAGCGCTCAAGATATTGGAGAAGGCCCTGGAGGCTTATAATGGAAGGCAATTACCGTAGATATCCACCTCGAAAGCCTCGAAAGGAGAGAGAAGGCAGTCGGTCAGAAGGGCATACATTGCCCTGGTGACCGGCTGATTTTCTATCCCGGCTCCAGAATTCTCCGGACACAGACCAGCATTACGAAGTGCAGCTTTCCAGTCCGCATCTCCATTGAAGCCCGGAAAGCGACGCAGCAACTCGACCAACTCCCCTACATCAATCGACCCCGATGCGGAAACATATTCAACACCATAATACTCATACAAATCCTTGAGATCTCGACGGTCAAAAAGATCACCAATGTGCAAGTCAGTGACATTGGTCCACTCAATCTGCTTGCCCTCGCCGCGAAGTATCCCGGTCGAGCCAATCCTCTGGATTGCAGGAAAGAGCGGAGAGTCCGGCTTTGCGTCAATGAAGGGCTGGAGGTAGCAGCCACTCTGAAGAAGCTCCTTCTGGAGCCTCCTGACCGGGACATCGGATATTTTCGTCCCGCTAGAAATAGCCAATGCAGCCAATGCACCCGCAGCCTGGCCGAGCTGCATAACGACAGGCTGGAGTCTGGTAGTTCCGTTGGCAATATTGGAAACCGAGATGGACTTCTCCGTAACTATCAGCCCCTCAACATTTTCAGGAATCATAACCCCGAGCGGGACGGTGAATGAAGGTATTGGAAAGAAATGCAGGTCCGGCAGTTCCTCCTCACCCGAATAACGCTTGTGATGATGGTCCACCGGATAGTCCCCCACCGCAATTCCCGTCCGGTACAATGTATAATTGTATGGTTTCTCGATATGGTTCAATGTAAACCTGACCTTCCCGTGAATACGGCGGCTCTCCCGGTAATAAGGAATGAACGGCAGACGGTCCGCTGTCGGGAACTCGTCATCGGCAAGGCCGAGAGTATTGTAGCCAAGCTCGTGCTGGATGAAGTAAATGAAGCCCATAGTGAAGTCCTTGGCCTTCTTCAGGGCCTCCTCCCTCTCCTCAGGGGACATCTCTATCACATTGATATAGAAGTCATTGCCCTCAATCGGCCAGTTTATCATATACTTCCCGCCCGGCAGCCGGCCGTAGCTGAGCATCATATCCGCCGGCCAGATCCTGTCAGGCTCCTTGGGATTGACACAAAGCGGATTGGCACAGCAGCAGGCATAGAGAGTGGAGTCATAATCCATTGGCCTTTCAATACTTACATCATGGCCATAGTCCTTCAGTACAGCCACGTAGGTCAGGTCCTGGATAATGCCGTTGCTCTCTTCCGGAGCGATTCTCTCCCCTGTCAGTTCACGGCTCTCCATTCCGATATCGTATGGCACACCGCAGCGGGCTGCCACGTCCCCGAGTTCAGTAGCGTCAATGAGAACTTTCGCATTGACCCTGCAACTCTTCCCGGAAGTCCTGCAGGAAAGCCTCCAACTCCCGTCCTTCAAATGCCTGATATTACGCAACTTGCATTCCTTCCGAACAGTGAGCAATTCCTGTCCTGAGCACATTGCGCCAAAAATTTCATTGCCGACGGAGGGCTCGAACTGGATGTTGCTGACCCAGCCGGTACGCAGTGCATCCATACTCCCGTAATGTGCGGCCAGCCGTCCCTGGAACTCTCCCCAGAGCCCGGAGGGCAGGTTGTAGCAGCCGTCCGTGGCACTTACTCCCGCACTTGTCAGCATACCGCCCAACCAGGGCAGTTCCTCGACAATCAATGTCCTGCAGCCCATCGACGCGGCCTGGATCCCGGCCGTGCACCCACTCGCTCCCCCACCGACTATGACAATATCATATTCTTCTGTCTTACAGGAAGTTAAAACAGCAATAGCCAAGGCCATTGACAAGATATGAGCAAGTTTCATAACAATGTGTTTCAATGCTTGCGCCGGTGCAATGAGACAGCCAGCAGCAGGAGGTTCACGATTGAGAGAATTACGAATGACAATGCCGTCATGATTGCCCCGCCCTTATATGCGAAAGCATTGACCATCAATGGGTAGCAGCCGATGGTAATTGCGCTTCCTATAATGGTCGTGTACAGGTAAATCCGGGGATAGCCCTTGGCAATCGTGCAATTGTTGATGACGAAATAAACCGAACTGGTCAATGTCGAGAGAGATATGATTGCCGCATAGACAGTCGCGTCCACGTAACGTCCCGCCGTCAATATCCTCACAATCAGAGGACAGAACAATATGAACAAGCTGACGACTGCCGCAATGAGTCCAATCTGGATAATGCAGGCACGCCACAGAGCCTTCCTGTCATTCTTTGCCAGCGCCTCGTAAATGTCAGGCTGGAATGTGGATGTGACGGCCGTGGACAAAGTCGTAAGGTAACCGGCTATCTGTGAGCCGACAATGTAGTATCCGTATTCCCTGATATCCGGAAGAGACTCCAGATATGTCCGGTCATAGCCGTTGAAGAAATATCCAAGAGCGGCACCGACAGTCAGCGGAAGGCAGAAACGAAGCACTTCACGGAATTCCCGGAAGTCGGTGGATATGCGGAACAAATCCCTGTGTCTTATCAGCAAATAGATGAAAATCAATGCATTGGCAGTGAAAGGAGCAAGCAGCTTGCCTATGCCTCCGAGCTTCATTGCCACCACAAAAAGCAGATTGGCCGCCACAAGTATCAAGCCCGCCGCCACGGTAATCCGGAAGAAGCCGGAAGCGTTCCTTGACATCCTGAAGTCAGCCTGTTCAAGTTTCAGGATACCCGTCAGCGGTATGGCGAATACAGAAAGCAGGGCGTAAGGCAGGAACGGAAAACTGAAACCCTCCCTGAGGAAAAACAGATAAACCGCAAGCGCACCCAGACAGACCAGGGCCATCCCGGCGGAAAAAAATATCAATGCCTTGAACAGCAATGCCCTGAGCCTGAGCCTCTCCTCCGGTCCTACCTCGTAATACCGCTTGTTGTAATAATGCAGCATATAGAAGACGATGATCGGCGTAAAGAGGGCCGTGAAAGAATTGTAGAAGCCGGATACCGCATAGTCTTCCGGTGTCATGTTGATGGCTATCAAAGGATTGACAGCCGCCAGCAGCAGCATCGGGATGAAAGACGCGGCGAAATATATGCCGACGGACTTGCCGTATTTCAGAATACCTTCCCTATTCATCGGCATCCTCCCGTCCACATTGGCCTCCCAAATATTTGCGGAACACTTCAATCTGGTAGTCAGAATTCCATTTTCCTTCAATCATCGCCGCACAATTCCTTCTCACCTCTTCCCTGTCATAGCCGGCTGAAAGCCAGGTCCTGATAGTCTCAATCAGTGAATCATTGCTTCCACGGTCGAAGAGCATACCTGTCTTTCCCTGCTCAATCACCTCGTATTCAGGCATTTGAAGTTCAAAGTCACCGTGCGTCACAATAGGGGTGCCGTACATCAGGGAATGCACGGCAACGAGACCGGAATTGCCAGGAGAGACGCAGAGGTCCGCATTGTAAATCAATTCGGAAAGATGGCTTTCATCATAGCATTTGCCATAGAACCATACCCTGTCACACAATCCCGCCCTGGATACCATAGTTTCCAGTTTCTGGCGCTCCGCCCCGTCGCCGACAAGAACGGCATTACAATGGCAGCCTTCAGCATTGAGTTTGTGTACAGCGGTTATGAGCATGTCAATGCGCTTGACAGCGGTAAGCCTGCCCGAAAAGAAAAGGACAGGTTCCGCATTGCCAAAATGATTTGCATAAATATCTGATTTCAAGTCCTTCCTGAGAGCCGGGACCTCATCCCGGGCACAAAGGGAGTTGTAGATGACGTGGATTATTTCAGCAGGGAAACCCAATGAAACCATCCTCTCCTTTCCCCTTTCACCATAGATGAAGAAGCCGTCCAGGGACTCATAAAAAAAGCGCCTGAGTTTCGGATAAGTCCCCGCTTTCTTGAGACCGTGTCCCCAGGCATAGACTTTCTTTCCTGTCAGTCGGCACAGCAGCAGGAATGGAAAATAGGCCCAGTTGAACTCTCCGGTGAGGAGGAAACTGTCGTATTTCCGGTACAATGCCAGATGCTGGATTCCGCAATACCAGGGAAACTTGCCGCCGAAGGACAATGCCGTAAACAACTTTGGCCTGCGCCGGAGCACGCTGCAATCCATCTTCGCAATGCCTGCGTTCTGCGCTCCCGGAAGATTTCTCCCGAAACAGAACTGCACATCGAACGCCTCATCCATTTTCCTGTAAATGGAGGTCCTGTACAATGATGGATAATTGAATATGCAGCAGAGCATTTCCAAGTATGGTTTTAACGTCTTACATTTCCACGTCGGACAAATTTACTCATATTCCACCGCATTTACAAACCCAGCAGCAGTTCATTGAGACGTGCTGCATTGGCAGATGGGTCGAACATTTTCCTCAATACTGGTGAACCCTCCGAAGCCTTTGTCCGCCAGATGGTTCCGGACTCCGCAAATAAAGCCAGCGCCTTCTTGAAAGCAGGATAATCCCCCGCCGGAGCCAGAAGTGCGTACTCTCCGTCTCCCGTATATTCCCGTGCCTCCTCATTGTCCGCCGCGATGCAGGGAACGCCAAGCATAATGCATTCAGCCAAAGCAAGATTTGCATGCGGAATGGTGAACCAGCTTACAAAGCCCGAAGACTCCCTGACAATACGGCAGAAATCATAGACCGCCGGCCGACAGATTATACGGGAATCGGCGGCAAGTGCCTTCTGGACCTGATAATGATAATCGTGGTATCCCAGTTTGTCCAGAATTGCTTTCACACGGTACTTGAGGCCAGAAGAAGGAAGCGGCACGGCCCCGAGCACCAGCAATCTGGCTTCAGGGTCCTTGATAACAGAGGAGAATGCTGTCATGACCTCGGCAGCACCCTTGATACGGTTGAAACCTCCGGTAAAAATATAGGTTTTCCGGGGATGAGCCTCTCCATCCGGACCGCTGATGGAACCTTCGTCCAGAATATCATTCAAACCCGGTCCCCCGCACCTGGCGTCAATGTCACTCCAGTCCATAACTTTCACAGTCCTGCTTCCAAGTCTTGGAAACATTGATGCACTGAAGGAATTGATAGCCACTACCCTGTCCGCATACTTCCGGACATATTCCCGCGCTGCCCCCAGCTGGAGGCAATGTTCATCCAAAGGCCAATGTTCCCGTACGTGGAAAACGGTTGCGCAGCCGGCATTCTTCGCCGGGCGGAGATAGGGCCAGAGCATCATGTTGTTCAGATATACAATATCTATCTTATTATCCTTCAAAAGTTTACTAAACCCGGACAAAGACATTGCAACTGACACATAACTCCTTATTGATGAAGGGAGGAGAAGCGGACGGTTGTATGGAACGGTTGACATGGAGGGAAAGAAAATGCATTCAATCCCCTGAAGACGGACTGCATCAGCTAGCGGGCCCTCCGACGCAAGACATACGACAGGTTCTAGTTTTTCCCTGTCCAATGCCTTCAAAATATTCAGCAGGCAGAAACTTGCCCCGCCGATTTTGGATATATGATGAACAAATAGTATCCTCTTCATAATTTTCCGGATTCTGGAACCGTACAATTCGCAAAGATACAGGATTTTCTTGCTATCTTTGCCTTGCTAAACGGATAAAGATGAAAAAATTGATTATCATCTGCACGGCCTTGCTCATCGGGGCCGGGGCGGTCAATGCGCAAACCTTCTTCTCCTGGTCGTCAAGGGACCAGGAAGCCAAGGTCAAATTCCAGTACGATGTGAATTTCGAATACAATTTCGACAACAGGGAATTCGACAAGGGCAAGGAGCAGTTCACAGAATCGGCGACCCTTTACGGGGCGAGGCTCACACCGTCTATCGGGTTGAAACTCAATCAGAACCGCAACACTTCCCATAAAATTATGATGGGAATTGACGTAATGAAGGAGTTCGGCAAGAATCCGGTAAAGGTCAATGGCAGTCCGGAGGCTGACAACGGCCTGGAGAACACCAGGCTATTCCGCGAACTTACATTGTACTACGGCATTGAGTCAAAAATCGGCCACTGGAAAATCAAGGGCTACGCAGGAATGTTCCCGCGATATTTCAGCGAGGGGGATTATTCCAAGGCATTCTACTCCGATTCCCTGAAATTCTATGACAACAATCTGGAAGGCGCCCTGATCAAGGCCTATGGTCCATCTTCTTTCTTCGAATTGTCATTCGACTGGAACGGGAAATACGGCCAGGACAGAAGGGAACAGTTCATTGTCTCGTCTTACGGAAAGCACAACTTTACACCTTGGTTTTCATTGGGTTACGCATTGAAATATCATCATTATGCCAATACTGCGAAATACGGAGGCGTAGTTGATGACGGACTTGTCCAGCCATTCGCCCGCTTCGGGTTCGAGTACTTCGCCGGCATCCAGGACCTTTCCCTTACATTGAGCTGGTACCAGGCCTTCCAGAGCGACAGGAGGCTGGAGAACGGAGGACGCTCACCCGGCGGCGCGGAGATAGGCATTGGGGTGAGAAACTGGAATGTAGGGCTGAAAAACAACCTCTACATCGGCAAGAATCTTATGCCGTTCTACAACAGCATTGACGACGGCGGCTTCAAATACGGACACAATGTCTATACCGGCTCCCCATTCTACCGTGTCACCCCATTCAGCACGGATGAATGGAGCATCTACGATATGATGGAGGTGTTCTACGAACCGCATATCGCTGATTTCCTGGACCTCAGGCTGAGTATCGTGGCTCATTTCCCGGACGGTTTCCGCTATGCCGGAATGCAGCAGAAGCTCTCCCTCGTGTTCAATCTTGACAGGCTCCTCAACCCTGAAACTCCGCGCAAGCAGGGTGGACGCAGCGGCAGAAGGAGCAAAAAATCCGAACCTGGCATCTTCATTGGAATTTAAAAGACAAACATAATGAAACAATATCTAGCAGCCGCATTGGCAATGATGACCGCAATCTCCTGCGGCAATACCGTTAAAGACGGTGATTATCAAATAGATATCCTTACTACCACAGACGTACACGGAAGCTGGTTCCCGACCAGTTATACAGATGGAGGGATGAAGCTGTCACTCCACTCCGTTTACACGACCGTGAAAGAATTCCGGGATTCCCTCGGGCAGGACAATGTCATCCTCCTCGATGCCGGAGACTGCCTCCAGGGCGACAATGCCGCCTATTATTCAAATTACGTGGACACCCTGTCTCCGCATCTCTTCCCGCAGATCGCTGCCTATATGGGCTACGATGCCATTGCAGTCGGCAACCACGACATAGAGACTGGGCATCCGGTATATGACAAGGTGGCCGCTGACCTGAAGAAGAAAGGCATTCCTTTCCTCGGAGGCAACGCATTCAGCGGGGAAAAGAGGTATTTCCAGACCTATACGACTCTGGTGAAGAACGGGCTGAAAGTCGCTGTCCTCGGCTATACCAACCCGAACATCAGGGCCTGGCTGGACGAAAGGCTCTGGAGCGGCATTGAATTCCGTTCACTAATCCCGCTTGTCCAGGAAGACGTAGACATGATAAGGGCAAAGGAAAAGCCTCAGGCAGTGATTGTTATCGTACACTCCGGAACGGGAAAGGGAGACGGATCATCGCTTGAAAGCCAGGGACTTGACCTCCTCAACAGCCTCCGTGGAGTGGATTTCCTCATCTGCGGCCACGACCACAGCGCCGTCACCATTGACCGTGACAGCATCAGCCTCATCAATGCAGGCAGCCGTGCGGGAAGAATCGGACACGGCAGGTTGACCCTGACCGTCAAGGACGGCAATGTTGCGGGCAGGAAAATCGAGACAGAGCTCCTCAAGGTCAATGCTTCCGCTGCGGATTCCTCAATGAAAGAGTGCTTCAGCAGCAGCTACGAGAAAGTCAAGGAGTTCACTGTCAGGGAAGTAGGCAGTCTGGACACAGACCTTGTGACAAGGGCTTCATTCGCAGGAATGTGTCCTTATATGGACCTTATACACAATGTCTGCCTGAGCAGCACAGGGGCTGATATTTCATTCGCCGCACCACTCACATTCAACCGCACGATTAAGGCCGGAACCCTCATATACAATGACTTGTTCACCATCTATCCTTATGAGAACCAGCTGTTTACATTGAATCTGACAGGGCAGGAAATCAAGAATTATCTCGAATATTCATACGATGGCTGGATTCAGACACCTGATGCCGGGAACGGGAACCACGTCCTGAAAATACGCAAGGGTGCCGACCAGAGGACAGGTCAGGAGAACTGGCATTTCATCAACAGGTCCTACAACTTCGACTCCGCTGCAGGGCTGGTCTATACGGTGGACGTGACAAAGCCTATGGGTGAGAGGATCTGCATCTCAGGCCTCTCCGGCGGCAGGGCCTTCTCCTGCGATTCAACCTACACTGTAGCAATGACTTCCTACCGTGCCAGCGGCGGTGGCGGTCTCATTTTCCAGGGCGCAGGACTCAGCCCGGAGGAAGCGGATTCCAGAATTACCGGAAGGTATGAAGAAATGCGCATTCTTCTCTATAACTGGCTGAAGGACAATGGCGAATTCCGCATGGCCGGATTCAGCGACCCGGACATCATCGGTCAATGGAAATTCGTCCCGGAATCAGCCGAGGCCTTGATCCGGGACGATATGAAACTCCTTTTCGGAGAATAATTATCTAAGTTTGAAGGTAGCGGAAGGTCTTGTGGCATCACCGGCGTAAAAGTCAATGCTGCAATGCCTTCCGTTCACGTTGAGCATATAGGAGCCTGCACAGTCAGAATTGATGTATCTCCTGATGCCGGGACGGTACTCATTGAAAAGCTCGGACTCATCGACAATCTTGCTGCCGTCAGGCATCTCGGCAAGGCTCATCCTGTGCGCCCCGTATGCCTCAGGGCCTTCAGAGGCCACTTTGTACACTCCTTTCTCATCACTTGACCATACACTGTTCATCTCCATCTGGATGATACTGCCTCCGTCCCCTGCCCAGTCAGTGAGTCTTGTCCTGTGGGAATGGCCGCAGAGGCAGATTACATTGCGCTTTGCGAACTCCGCACGGAAATGCCGCCGCTCCTCCGTATGCTTTTCCGAGCCGTGAAAGAACCATCTGCAGTTCTGCTCGTCCATAGGGAAAAGCGGGCCGTGGGTGATGATAAATGTATTCCTTGCGCCGATGGTCCCGACAAGCAGTTTCTCAATCTCCGCGTTATCCGGCTTGTTGAAATCCAGGACAATGTAGGCATCGTCCCCGATATTGAACGAGAACGTGGTCTTGGTTATTTCCTTTCCGAGTTCCTTTGACATTCTCTTGGGCATATAATCGTGATATGTCGCCTTGGCATCCACTCCCCTGATATCGTGGTTGCCTACAACCGTGATGAACGGGAGGCCGCCGAACTCCTCCTTGAACCTGTTCATCACATCGTCCAGCATCTTCCTGTGAACTTCCCCGTTGCCGCAGTCTCCCTGGATGAGGTCTCCCATCTGGAAGGCCATCCTGGTATTGTCATTGACAAGGCAGGCTGCCCTCTTGAGCAGTCTCGGGCATCTCTCCCTCCACATCTCCCCATTCCTCGCAAACTCCGCCCTCTGCACGCGGTTCAGCCATTCCACAGGCTCATTGTAATGTGAATGATACACAGATGCCGGCTCCGTGTCAAAATGTGTGTCGCCAAGGATAACTACATTGTAAGCCTTTGATCCACTGTTCTTTGCAAATAAATTTGAAGCTCCGGATGGCAATGCCAGACCGGCCAGCCCCAGGGCTGAGATATTCAGGAAATCACGTCTGTCCATAGTTTCAGTATTTATTTCCATAAATATACGAAAAAATATCCTAAGCAGCAAAAAAAGAGAGGGGAACAATGTCCCCTCTCAACCACACTAAATAAACGCAATATTTAGTTCAATAGGCGCAAAAGCCTATTTGACTACCACCTTGATATCATCAATAACCAGACGGTAAACTCCGCCGGTGGTTGTATTGACAATCATCAAAGCCTCACCCTTGTACAGATCCACATCCACAGTAGCTGTCACTCCGCTGAAATCAGCAGTAAAGTCTGAATTCGTTGCTGCAGCGCCCTCAAGGTATGGGGGATCCAACTTGACAGTACCTACAACCTTGTATGTTTGACCATCATAGATTGCTGAAGAATTGTACTGTCGGATCTCAAGATTCTGCGCATATGAAGACGGCGAGTTGGAAATTCCTATGTATGTGAATGTCAATGTACAAGGAGTAGCCACATCGGTCTTCAGCAAGTCGCTGTCAAGAGCAGGTGTAGAAACCCATCTCCTGTCTCCGTCAAGCAGTACAGAACCCATCATAGGACGCGTCTGAGGCGACATGTAGCATCCTGCGGCATCACCGCCATTGGCATTGATGAGGAGACAGCTCTGGGTAGGAGTAGGATTGGAGCTTCCGTCAATATACTTGGCTCCGGCGCCGAATCCCCAGGTATCAGGCTGATGGCCTCCGGTAGCGAACTCGTAAGTACAGAAATTACCTGTCCAATGGTTGGCACCGTTGGCTACTGTTGACGCATACACGTTTCGACCTGTCGTTGCAGGAGTTGTACCAACGCAGGTATTGCCATAGTCCATCTGGAGGCAGAAATCATCGAAGCCGATGTATGCGATCTCATTTCCGGAAATGACGTGCCTTGCAGGAGTGGTGAACTCCAGAGGCTCGGACCACTCGCAGGTACCTGCAGGGTTCGTCATTGTCTTGTCCGAACCTGTTGCATGATACGTGATAGTATAAGTGCTGAGAGTGCGGACACGGAACCAGTAGGTAGTTGCCGGCTTGAGGCTACCGAATGTAATCCTTGTATCATATACGAGGTTGGCTCCGTTCTTCTTTCCAAGCCAGGATGAGTTGGCGAATGCTGTGTTCGTACTCGAATATCCATTGTAAGGATAGCAGGTATAGACAACATTCTGGCAGGCTGCGTCAGAATAGATTTCCATCTGATAGAGCCTCTTGTTACCGTTGATATCGACAGCACCGAAATCAGCCTCGAGAGGATCCCACTGGAAGGTAGCCATACGGCAGCCCTGGTTCCTGCCCTTGATCTGCCAAACATTCTTGGTCTTGAATGAGATCTCGACAGAAGATTCCTGGGTGTTGTCGTATGCCACAATCCGGACAGTATGGTCTGAATTGTTCTTGAGTCCGGTGAAATCAATCTCGGTGGCAGTTGTCTCCTTGTAGAGAGAGCCATCCAGATAAAGTCTGTATCCCAGAGCATTGGCAACAGGATTCCACTTCAGGAGGGCGTCTGAGTAAGCAATTCTCCTGTAGTTGATTATAGGGTCAGAGAGGACAGGATTGTCATTGACCTTGACAACCTCTACCTTGATTTCGTCAACAAGGGCCCTGAGCTGGCTGCTTCCTGCATTGGTGCCGCTTCCGGACCTGTCCATGCCGACAGCGATCCTGTCTCCCTTCTTGACTGACCTTACCACGGCTGAATACTCGTGCCATCCGGCATCGGAAGACATTTCAACAGGTGTGCTCCATACGTTCTCCGTTACATCGACATTGTGATTGTCAAGGTTGCTTCCGGTCACTACCTGTACAAGTCCGAAGCAAGGGTCAGACTCATATCTGGCTGCCTTGTAGGTCACCTTGAGGTCATAATACTTGCCATCAGCGAGGCTGTTGATCTCTGGAGTAACAATGAATCCGACACGGCTCTCCGCACCAAGTTTCACATAACCCGGCCTCATGCATACGAGATTGCTTGAGCCCTCATTGATCTGTCCCCAGCTGTTGAGACGTGTTCCTGCAACGGCAGCACCGGTCTGGCTGAAGAGTCTCGCCTCCTGACCATAGAGAGTGAATGTCACCTTGGCATCGGTATTGCCCTCACCGAGAGCCGGGCCAGGATTTGAAGGAAGAGTTGCACCGTCCTTGTATCCTGCAATGTTGACGTGACCTGCAGCCTGTCCGACCATATCACCGAACCAGAGAAGCTCGGAGAAGTCCTCGGCAATGAGGATTTCGCCGACATTGGCGCTTGAAGCCGAAGTCACAATATTGAATGTCGCAGTCTTTCCTGCAACCACGTTGCTGGCCTTGATGAACTCGTCACCTGCAGCATAGTCATCAACGAGAACCTTGAACCAATAAGTGGTGTTCTGCTCCAGGCCGGTGAAGATGAACTTCGGTGACCTGTTGTTCCAAACTGAAGAAGATCCGTCGGTAGAGAACTGGACGAGAAGATCCGTGCAGGCCTCGTCCTTGTACAGGCCGAATGTATATGATGTCGCTGCATCGATTGCCACTTCACCGCTTGGAGCCCAGGTGAATGTCAATGTTGAAGAAGTAGCCTCGGTAAGCTCGGCCTTGAAGCTTTCCTTTTCGGCAAGAGGCTTCCTGACACCGCCGAGAACAGCCGCCTTGCCGACAACAAGCTCGTATGGCTCATAGAACCAGCTTGTTGCAACATCTCCCTGTACCGATACGGTCTCAACCTTGAATCCCCCGTTCACTGTACCCGGGAGAACTGCAATTGTCACTGTTCCGGCAGCGAGAGTCTCGCCTTCGGCAGGTGTTACAGTCACGGTTGAGGCTCCTGTCCCGGCGACACTCACCTCGTTTTCATATACGTCAATGCTGACTGTTCCGGCAAGAGGCTCCCCGTCAATGGCAGTGAGCCTGATGGTCTTCACATTGTCATAATCGAGATTGAGGACAACTGCGGCGGAATGATTCCTGAGAGTTCCGGTCTTGAGAGCTGTCATCCCGGTCGCAGGAAGGGAGATTGCCTCTCCGGCAGGTCCTGCTACCTGATTTTCAGGAATTTCCATAACTGCCACACCATCCGCGAAAGACTTTACCTGGGATTCCGGATAGAGAATATAGAAGAGATCAGCCTGGTTGCTGATTTTGCCGGAGAAGTTGGCAGTCAATGACTTGACACTTTGTGCCTCGAATGATACAAGACCATCCTGGACTCCGTCTGACAAGCTTGCCTTCACACCCTGGACCCAGTTCACATTGGCACCCGTCATAGTGAAGCGGGTCAGGCTGAACTGAGCGTCCACGATTGCAGGCTCGACTTCGATTTCCGGACGCTTGTTCGGCGTCGGAGCATCGATTTCCTTGTGGCAGGACAGGAGCATCGCCCCTGCCGCCACCAATATCGCTGACTTATAAAACTTATTCATAGAGTTTGATTTCATAAGTATTGTTGTACAATTCTGAGAATGACCAGGTGTTCCTGCAGCCGCAAGGGTCTCCGGTCTCGACGAGAGGGCCTGCTCCGTCATTGTCCACTACCTTGGCTGTGAACGACTTGACATCCGGGTCCTTCCAGGTAGGTCCTGATACCTTGCCCTCGGTAGGCTCGCCGTCGGCGAAATAAGGCCAGCCGTCGCCCCACTCTACCTGGTCCATGTTCATGCACCTTCCGTCATAATTGTTGTTCTTCCAGTATGCGTGGTAGCACATCCAGTCCTTGCCCTTGTCATCGGTGATGATTTCGGCATTGTGGCCTGTTCCGGCGAACATCTTGCTGGAGGAGCTTGACATAATGGTGTTGGTGGCATTGTCGAATGCGGAAGACTTGGTATCCATACGCCTGTTATCCTTGCCGACATAAGGTCCGAGAATGTTCTGGGACCTTCCCACTACAATGTGGTAAGTACTTGAGGAACCAGCGCAGCAAGTTCCCTTGGAGCCGAAGCAGTAATAGTAACCATTCTTGTAATGCATATAGGTACCTTCCATCTCGTAGCAGATGAAGGTCTTCTGTGCACCCGGGGCAACTGCGAGACCGTCATCGGTGAGTTTTATGGCCCACACGCCTGAATTGCTTCCGAAACTTCCCCAGAAGAGATAGATCTCACCGGTCTTCTGGTCACGGATAATATTGGCGTCAATCGCATTGGAAACTCCCTGTGACGCATAGTCCACGAGCATACCGTGAGGATTGGCAAGTGGCTGGATATCAGGAACATTCTCCCAGGTGAAAGGGCCTGTAGGACTGTCTGACACGGCCACTCCGCAGGCACTCTGGGTAGGGTCGTTCCAGTGTCCCTCCGCATAGTAGAGGACATAGCGTCCATCGATATACTCCATGTCAGGAGCCCAGATTCTGGTCCCGGCTACCCACTGAGGTCTGTTCATTCCTCCGAATGCGTTGCCTACAAGCTCCCAGTTCACCATATCGGTTGAGCGATACACCGGCAGATATACTACACCTTCAGTGTCACTGGTACCGTTCTGGGTACTGTAGGCGTAGAAATAACCTGTACGCTCGCGGTCATCGAATACTGACGGGTCAGGACAGTTGTTCCTGATTACAGGATTCTGATATTTGGTCGTGATGTAACCGGATTCCTCTTCTCCGGGCTTTACCGGCCGCTCATCCACAACCTTTTCGGAGCAGGCTGCCATAAGTATGGCAGCTGCGCACAAATATATTGTCTTGTTCATCATGTGCTTGTTTGAATTAATCATTCCATCCAGGGTTCTGGGTGAGGCTCGGGTTCATCTCACGCTCCTTGGCAGGGATAGGCCAGGTCTCCACATAGTCTCCGAGGGCATACCAGGTGTAGGTCTTGGTTCCCCAGATCTGCATAAGGCCGTTGGTGTTCATCTCACCGAACTGTCCGGAAGAGCGGTCACGGAACTTCCTGTCAAGCCATACTCCCCAGCGGAGCTCGTTGAAATACATGCTGTCCTCGCCACCGAGTTCCCAGTAGAACTCATTGCGGATTCTCTCCCTCATGTCATCCTTGCCCTCAACCGTGGTGTAAGAGTTGGTGTTGAGGAGAATGTGGCCGGCACGTGCGCGTACCTTGTTTACAAGAGCCACAGCTTCGTCGGTCCTGTCGAGTTCATTCAGGCACTCGGCCCTGCGGAGAAGAATCTCGGCGTAGCGGCAGAGAATGTTGTCCTGCTCATAGACCCAGCGGATTGTATTCTCAAGTCCTTCAGGGACGTACTTTCTCCAGAGATAATAGTACATTGAGTTGGTATCGGTCCTGATATCTCTCGGCTCCTTGGTGTCAGCCCTGTAAGGCCAGCGGAGGGTGAAGGTGTAGGCAACTCCTGAAATACCGCCGTAATAGGTGGAATATGGAGTAATTATGGCCATTTTCAGACGAGGGTCACGGTTGTCGTAGGCTGCCTGGATACGGCTCTCATTGCTCTTGTTCTGATACTTGGACATATCCGCACCGTATGAGGCCATATCGGCTTTCTCGCTGTCAGTCATCTCGTTGCGGAGGAAGAACACGGATCTCTGTTCAGGGGTCATATTGTTCCATCCCGGGCAGTAGTCTTCCCAGTCGAACTTGCTTCCGTCGGCATTCTCGAAAGACTCAACGTATGCAGGATTAGGAAGATAGTTGTTCCAGGCACCGGCGGTCACACCCGTGTCACGGTTTCCGAAGAGTACCGCACGAGGATTACCCATACCAGGGGTCTGTGTGCAACGGATTGCGAAAATCATCTCGTCGCACTGCTCGTTGGCAGGCTTGAGGAGGGTCTTGAAGCTGGTCGCTCCGTCACCTGTATAAAGTGCATATCCCAATCCCTCGAGAGCCTCATAGTCAGCCAGGGCGAGCCTGATGTAAGGAAGCGGGTCTTCACCTGACCTAGCGGCCATCCACTGGTAGGCCTGGCCCCTGTAGGCAAGGGCGACTCCCCTGCTCACGCGGCCGTAATCCTGTGAGCCTGCGAGATATCTGTCAGGAAGGGCCTCTTCCTCAACACAGTCAGTTAGGTCGTCAATGATGGCCTTCCAGACTTCATTCTCGGTGGAACGTGGCCTGTTCGCCTTGGATGCGTCCTCAATGTATTCGAGATAGAGAGG
>JBJEBP010000026.1:0-17317 GCA_051870135.1 Candidatus Cryptobacteroides sp.
TTACCTTGTCAAACCTCTCAATTGAACCAAGTTATTTTTTAAGCATTACTTAATGATGTCGCTGGGTTGAAAAAGGTAATCGGATAATTGATGATAATTTAGCAACTTTGACATATTCAGATGCCATTATGTACATTTTGTCAATTTCCGGGAGTCATTGGGCCGCCTATCCGTTCTGGAATCCAGCTAGATTGTTGCTTATCGTTCCCGCGAAAGCGGGAGCGGCCATCCGGTCATGAATGATTGTCCGGACAACGGATCTTCGAAATACAAATTATTTGCATCGCCGGAAGAAATGTCTATATTTGTAGATAGCAAAACTATTTCGACAATGAAAATAAGATTGACCTCCATTGCGCTGGCAGCAGCATTCTGTACCGCCTGCTTCCCGACCAAAATCGTCACAGTGTCGGAGCCGATAAGCAGCACTCCGTCCTACAGCACTGTCGTCACAATGCCCAAGACGCACGTAACCACTACTACCACACAGGTTTACGCCACCGAGCCTGACATTTCCCTGTACCTTGACCTTCAGGCAGTTGCGGCAGCATTTGCACAGTCATCATCCATCAGGGAATTCGAGTCCCTCCTCAACAATTCTTCATACATCATTTCCAACCTTGACCTCAACAGGGACGGCTATGTGGACTATCTCAGGGTAGTTTCTGCAATGCAGGGATACAATCACGTATTCGTCATCCAGGCGGCACTCGGCCCTAACGTGTTCCAGGACGTGGCAACCGTAGTGGCAGAGGTCCCGGCATACGGCAATTACACCGTCGAGGTAATCGGTTCCTCCTACATCTACGGACCGAACTACGTCGTACGACCTGTATATTACACCAGGCCGATTATCTTCAACCATATTTGCGGCCACGACTATCGGCCTTGGAAATCACCTTGGTACTGGAACCACTATCCTACATATTACAAGCATCCGGCACCTGTTCACGTAAACCATTATCACGCATACGTGAGCACATTCATGAAGAATCACAGATATTGCCACGAAGTGCATTATTACAACACCTGCCATTACCCTAACTATCAGCGTCTCTGCACTACGATATGCCGCGACGACTATGGGAAGCAGTATCCTGAGCGTTCATTCACCGTGCGCAATGCCAATGTCGCAGTCAACAATTCCGCAGTCACACGTGCCGAGAATGCCAGGACCCAGGCCAATGCCTACGATGTGAGAATGGCTTACGACGCCACCAAGACGACTACAACCTCGGCTACCCGCAGCACAACCTCAAGCAGCGGCTCATCCGCCACAAGGGGAACATCGGCTTCCACCGGCACAAGTGCCACCAGGGGAACTTCCGGGAGCACCAGCGCGACCCGCGGAACAACCGGAACTTCTGCTTCCAGCGCAACGAGAGGTACATCAAGCACCTCAAGCTCAAGCGCAACCCGCGGAAGCAGCAACGGCTCAAGCACCAGCGCTACCAGAGGATCAGGTTCAACGGCCACATCCGGAAGTTCAACCAGAGGGACGGCCACCACAGGAACATCCGGCAGCAGCACCCGCGGCACTGCCACCAGCAGTTCAAGCACGTCGCGGAACTCAGCCTCCACTTCTACCTCTACCGGACGGAGCACGGGAACATCCGCAACCCGCGGAACTTCCTCAAGCAGCACTGCCACGAGGTCAAGCTCATCCACGACTTCAAGCCGTGTCCAGTCGTCCGGAAGCAGCAGCACCAGGACAAGCACGACAACTGCCACCGGACAGCAGTCAACCGTCCGCAGGGGCAGTTCAAGTTCCACAGCCACCAGAAGCACAGGCACCAGTACGGCCACACGCAGCAGCGGAACAAGCACAAGCTCGACCAGAAGCACCGGAAGCACATCTACAACCCGCAGATAAAAAACAATGAAAATGAAAAAGATACTGACACTCGCAGCCATTGCAATGACAATGCTGCTCAGCTCCTGCACAAAAGAATACTACACCGAAGGAGACAGCCTCAACATAAAGACAATCATAGGCAATGTTTCCCAGGATGCGTGGGGTTATTCAAACTTAGGGAACAACAACTATTTCTATGCTACTATCTCCGCCCCGGAAATCACCAAGGACGTGCTCCACAACGGAGTAGTAAAGGTATATCGAGTTTATAACTTCAACCAGGGCAACGAGACCCACACGGAACTTCCGTTCCTTCTGCAACAGGAGTATGTAGACGGTGAAACCGGTGATGTAATATTCTGGACCAGCGAAGTCACAGCGGAAATCTCAGCCGGCCAGGTGACCATAATCTACACCGAGAGCGACTTCGATTACGAACTCAATGAGACCTTCGTTCCGGAGTCCATGGTATTCAGGATTGTCGTGATGTACTAGTCACCAATCCCTGGCACAGCACCTCAAAACTAAAACAGGCTCCTGAGCCCGTTGAAAGTCGCATTGTCAAAGTCGGAGATTACCTCAATCTTCCGGAGAGCAGGAATGCCTGCCAGGGCCTTCCGCAGAGTCGGTACCATCAGGTCAAATGACCGTGATATCTGGCCGCCGAAAAGAAGGCATTCAACCTTATATTCTTCCAGAATCGGGGCTATGGACTCGCAAAGAATCCCGGAAACGGAAGAGAATGTGTCCAATGCATCAATGTCACCGGCTCTGGCGGCATCTGCAATCTCCTTGACTGTCAGTTTTTTGCCGGTCTTGTTGAAATACAGGTCCACGAATCCCCTCTTGGAAACATAGTCCTCCAGGATTCCTCCCCTGCACGGATATTTGAATATGGTGACAAGCGGGGAGCCATACTCATTCTTCAGGATTTCGCCGGAAATGCTCATTGAGAAACCGAGACCGGTACCGAGGGAGACGAGGGCCACCCGTTCAAAGCCGCAACCATTTCCGTAGGCCATCTCGCCTGAGAGCATACAGTTCACATCGTGGGTGAAACGAAGCTCAACGCTGGAAGGTATGCGGGCAAGGGAACGGAAACTTTCACCGTAAACCGAAGCGTACTTGTGAGTCATACGGAAAACCCCATTCACGTAGTCGAAGGGGCCGGGTATGGCCACGCCAATGGCATATTTCTGTTCCCGAGAAGCGATAGACTGGTTGCAGAAATCCTTGACTGCGACCCGGAAAGAATGGGAAACGGTCTTGGCATCCCCGTTCGAGTCCACCGGAATTTCCCGGCCGTCGGAGGTCTTGATGAAAGTACCTCCGACGTCGAGAAGCAATAACCTGTCAAAAACCATAACTGAAACTATTACATTTAAGTTTCGCGATGCGAAACCAGTGTAATCACAGAACTACATCCTGATATCCGTCCCTCAGCATTGTCTTGTGAACCATAACCGGTTCCTTGCCAAGGTTGATGATTTCATATTCGCCCATATCTGCCGGAACGCAGACAATGTCGAGGAAATCCATCTTGAAGCAGCGCTCAGGATGTGCTACGATGCGTACGAGGACCTGGTCGCCATCCACGAGTGAAAGCACGTGGAAACGGTCGCCACAGGGATCCTGACGGCAGGTTTTCTCAAAATCAAGCCTCCTGAGGGAGAAATAGAGCTGTTCATTCTCACCGAGAATGACTTCCTTCCAGCCATCGCCTTCCACTGCCACGCGAGGCTTCTGGACAATGTAGTCCGGGCTCTCAGGGTCGTGGATAACCGATGCCCTGCGGTGCTGCGCGACATTCTCCTCGCCAAGTTTCGTGTGAATCGGCCTCTGCTTTCCGTCGAAGTCCAGGCGGAGGTAGTCGTACATCTTGTAGGTGTAAGAGCCTATTGTCAATGAGCCAATCTCAAGAATGACCTGGTTGCGGCCCGAAGAGTGGATTGTTCCGGCAGGAAGCATAACCTGGAGACCCGGGCGGGACTCTTCATAATTGACATACTTCATATAGTCGCAAGGCTTGTGCTCCTTGTCGGCAGCCTCGATGTCCTTGAAGAACTGGGGAATGTCGGCATCGTCACGGAAGCCGATGAATGTCTTGGCATCGTGACCTGTGACACAGACATAGTAGCTCTCGTCCTGCCTTCCGAACTCACCGTAATGCTCTCTGTTATAAGCGGAACCGGAGTGGCACTGGATGGACATGTTGCCTGTGGAATGATAGCTGTCATCCCAATTGAACCTTATCGGGAAATAGCCGTGGAACTTGTTCACGCAGTCCTCTCCCATAAGATTCACGCCCTCCTTGCACACGAAGGAGCAGAAATTGATATCCAGTTTCTCATTTCCGACCTCCACGAGAACGCTGACCTCCATCGGGATGAAGTCGAACACCCAGGCCGCATTCCTCATATTGTCCGGAAGATTCCTGAGTTTCTTCATATATGAGCCGCCCCATACGCCTTCAAGATAGCAAGGCTTTGCCCTGAAAGGATATTTCACAAGCTGGGCGCAGATGTCGGCGAAGGCTCCGAAAGGCAGCATCTGGATGTTCTGCGGGTCATCAGAGAGGAAGTAGAAATCAATGGCGGAGTTCTTCAGAAGCTCCCTCCTGCTGCAAACCGACATCTCGAAATCGCAATAATAGCAGCGGCGTATAACCCTGTTGATCAAATCAGGACGTTCCTTTCCGATATTGGAGTACTCTCCCCTCCTGATCCGGAGAATGGAAGTCTTCGGAGTAAGGTCGAAGAAGCATTTGACATCATACAAAGGCCTGAAACGAGGAATGAGACAGCCATAGCCGTATACTGCGACAACCTTGCCGGAGCCATTCTTGAGACCATTGACCTTTTCCTCAAAGGCCCTGGTCTTCTCCTCGTCGAGAATCCCTTCGTAGCCTCCCTTGTAAATCTTTCCGTAAAGCAATGTCGGGTCAACTTCGGTATCCCAGATAAGGAGCGGGTCAATCATCTCGTCAATCTCCTTGCCGGACTTGAAGCAAAGGGCATTCTGGTCAATGGAAACGAACTCCACCCCGGCAGCCTTGCATTCACGGGCTACAAGGTTCAGGAACTGCTTCCAGTCCGCCGTAGCGTAACCGTCGAAGGCCAGCACCTGATTGGCGGTCTTTGCCTTTTCGATGACGGGAGCGGCAAATCTCTTCGCAACGGAAGGGGTGCCTCCGGACACTACCGATTCAACTGTTTTCTTGGAAAGTTCCGGACGGTTGACCGGCTTCGGGTCATCGAACGGAAAAGGATTGTACATGAAACTCATTGGTATATTTCTCCTATTTAATTATCAATCAAACGATTATCTAATATCATAAAACTCAAATCCCATAATCCCGGCGAAGTCTGCAAGTTCGGCCCTCCAGTCGCCGTCCACGATGGCATAATGCTGCGTGACACCGATTTTGAGCAACTTTTCAAACAACTCCTTGACCGGAACGACAGGGCGGAACATGCTGTGGGAATATGTCGCAAGAACGTGCTCACCCGGCAGGGACTCGGCCTGGAAGCAGACCATCTTGTACTTCCCGTCCTGCTCATAGATGCCGGTAACAGTCTTCATTCCAGGGCTGAAACGGTACCATCCGAACGGAGCACCGGCATATTTCCACTTGGTTTTGGCAAAGCGTACGTCCCTGGCAATGAGGACATTGTCCCTCCACGCTGGGTCATTGTGGTCATTAGGGCCCGCATGTCCGGCGGCAAATGTTCCGAAATCCGTCTCGATATGGAAAGGCTCGATGAAATTCACGTGACCTCCGGAAATAACCTTCAGCACGAATGTCGCAATACCGGCTCCCATATCTGCCTCCGGAACCAGAATGCTGAGATTCTGGTTGAACCAGTCGTGATAGAAACCGGCACGGCAGCCGCTGACCTTGAAAGTAGCCTGGTCAATATCATTGTAAATCATCATGTCAATATCATTGATCTCGGCCATCTTCTTCAATGCCAGTGAAGCCCTCACGCAGCCGATGAACTTGTCATACTCGACGTCCTCCATCATCTTGAACTTGGAAGTCAGTTCATCTGCATATTCCTTCACCTCCGCCTCGTCGAGAGCATCCAGAATTTCCTTGTAGTCCGAATACGGAAGATAATGAATCTCAGGGCCTATCTTGGTGAAAAGGTCATAATTGTCAATGTAGGTTGACCACATCGCCTCGTTCATATTGGCCATGAGGCCGAGATTGGCACCGCGGAGGACAGTCCTGGCAAGGGCGGCGCGGGAGAACTTGCGGATTTCCTCATTGACCTCCTCCCTGCTGCCCATGACTATCTTGACATCCTTCCTCGGAACCCTTGCGACCGAACCGGATGCCTCAAGCGAGCCGACAAGGGTGCCTGAGCAGAGATATTCCACGAAATCATCCTCATCGAGAGTACTCTCGAAGGCCATCCTGTCCTTGGCAACATTGACAAAGATAATCGGAATGGACGGGCAGTCCCTCAGGAATCTAATCCATGCGAAATCCTCGCTCCAGGAAAGGAACTCTGCAATGATGAAGTCCACCCTCGCATTGTAGAAGAGGTCCATCGCCTTCTGGGCATCCTCCCTCTCATAAACTATCCCGGGATACTCGATATCAATAAAATTCAGGGACTCGACTATCTGTCTCGATACGGCTTCCTTCTTCTCGCCGTAAGATCCTCTTTTCGGCCCGGAGAGGTTCTTGAACCTGGGGGAAGCCACAAGCAGCAGACCTGCCTTCGGCTTCCTGATCTTAGCTTCCTTTATCATTGTTGGAAAATCATTTGTTCATCTTGTCATAATCCTTCTGGTAATGGGTGTAGCTGACAACTGCCATCATCACACCGCAAACCAGCCATATTATTCCCAGGACAGGGAATGTTGCCTGAAGGCTGCCCAGACTCTGCTTCATTGCGCCGAGAACGACGGGAGCGAGGGCTCCGACAGCGAATCCGGTGGTAATCATCGCACTCGAGCAGGATGCGTGGAGAGGCTCAGGAGTGACATCATACAGCACGGCGTATGTATTGGCATCAAAGAATGCCCTGAAGAATCCCCATACTGCGAAACAGAGGTAGAGAACCCAGAGGACCTTGCTGTGCGACATGAACAGCAGAGGCAATGCTCCTCCAATCAGGCCGAGTGCCTGCAGAATCATTCTGGAACGATGATGCTTCTTCGCCAGCTTGTCGGAAAGACCTCCCGCAATCAACACCCCGATGAATGCGGCCACGTATGTCCAGAACATCGAATTGAAACCGGCGGCAGCCTGGCTCTGGCCAAGTTCCTCCTGAAGGAAGGCCGGTATCCAGGTCATATATCCGGTAATCACGAAAATCAGTCCGGAGAACCCTATGGTAAGCACGGCGGCGGTAGGAGTCGTGAATACAGTCTTGAAGCCGTCCAGGATACCGGGCTTGGCAGCATCGCGGGCCGCAAGTTCCTCCTTGCTCAAAGGCTTGTCCTTCAGTCGGACTGCCATCAGGATACCCCAGATAATGCCCGCGGCTCCGAAAATGATGAAGGAATACTTCCAGCCATTGCCGGGATTGAGGGTATCAAAATAATCCGCAATCGCCCCGGCGAGCCATCCGGCCAGAATCACTCCCACATAATAAGCAGTCTGGTGGATGGACATTGCCCGGGCCCTGGTATCCGTATGATATTGACCCAGAAGAGAATAGTTCGCCGGACCGAAGAACGCCTCTCCACCTCCGGTAGCAACACTCCTCATAAGTACAAGAAGGAAGACTCCGTTGGCGAGGCCGGTAAACATTGTAGCAACGCTCCAGAACAATATCGAGATGGTAACAACCCATTTGCGGCTGAAACGGTCGCCCGCCCAGCCTCCGAGAGGAACCATAAAGGCATAGAAAAGATTGAAGATGGTCGCAATCAGGCCGACTGATGTATCGGTCAGCGACAAGGCCTCCCTGATGGAAGGAAGCACGGTGTTGAAAACCTGACGGTCTCCCTGATTGAGGAGATAGGCCATCCAGAGAAGGAGAAGAACCTCCCATTTTACCCAGGATTTCTCCCGGGTTCCGGTTTGTACAGGACTTTCGGAATTTTTAGCCATAATTTTTAATTTTTGCAAATATAGCACTTTTTCTCAAAAATACCACACCACACCACAGTATTTTGACAAAATTTGCAAATATTGTCCTGAAGTGCTTGATTTTGAGAAAAATGTAGTATATTTGACTATACCAAAGTTAAGTATTCCGAAAATCCTATGATTCGATTTAACATTGATACCAACAGCAAGGCAGCCGTTTACCGCCAGCTCGTGGATGTGGTTACGGAGGCCGTAAGGAAAGGCAGCCTCAAGGCAGGTGAGCTGGTCCCGTCCATGAACGCACTCGCGGATGAACTCCGCATTTCCAAGGAGACGGTGAAGAGGGCTTACAACATTCTCAGCAAGAACGGCATCCTCGAGGCAAAGCAGGGCAAAGGCTTCTATGTCGCTGACAACTCCACAAAGGACAGTGTGTCAATCCTTTTCCTGATGGACAAGTTCAGCATCTACAAGCAGGAAATTGTCCACGGCTTCCATCAGGTGCTGACCATCAAGTCAGAGGATACCATTCTGCTGTTCAACCAGGACCTGTCCCTGTTCGAGTATTTCATCAACGAGAACCTGGGCCGGTTCGACTATTACATTGTCTCACCCCATTTCAGCCTCGATCCGGATGTCCAGGAAAAAGCCATGAAGATAATAAAGAGGATTCCGAACCAGAAGCTGATACTGGTGGACAGGCTCATGCCGGGAATGGTTGGCAACTTCGGCGCGGCTTACCAGAATTTCGAGAACGATGTCGCAGCAGGTCTGGAACAGGGCCTGATGAAATTGAAATCAATAGGAAAGCTCAATGTCATCACACTTCCGACATCCCTCTACGGAGCCCTGATCCAGGGAAAAATCAGCGAATTCTGCAAGGAGAACGGCATCGGGGTCGAGTTCATGAGTTGCGCCCCGGAAAAAGTCAACAAGGGCGATGTCTTCCTGGTGCTTACCAGCCAGCTGGACCCGGGTCTCATATCCCTCGTGGACAATGCCAAAGGGATGACAGTAGGCACCGATTATTATATAATCTCCTACAACGACTCCCCTATTGACCGCGTAGTTCTCAACGGGCTTACCACAATCTCGACCGATTTCAATGAAATGGGGCGCGAAATAGCCAGGATGATCAATGCCAAAACGCTGTGGAAGAAGCATATAGACTTCAAGATGAACAAAAGGAATACATTCTGATGATTGAGTTGCACAATGGCCTGACAAGTCTCGGCCTGGTCCGCGAGGACATTGAAAACCCTTATTACAGGGGAACACGTTTTGACAGGAGCGGAATAATACTTTCACTCAAAAGCGGCGGACGCCAATATGTGAGCCAATGGTTTCTACAATATGACCCTTTCAAGCACGATGCCGTAGGAGGCCCTGCCGAGGAATTCACCCAGATAGGATATGATGAGGCAGGAGTCGGAGAGGGTTTCCTGAAAATCGGAGTCGGCATTCTCCGGAAGAATGCGGAACCATACGACAGGTTCAAGCTATATGAGGTCATTGATGAAGGAGAGCGGAGTTTCAGCAATACCGGAAGCAGTGCTGTCTTCGGGCAGAAGCTGAGTCACGGGAAATATGGCTACGGCTATGTAAAGAAGGTTTCCATTGACGAGGACGGCAGCCTGCTCATTGAGCATAAGCTGACCAATATTGGACCGGAAGCATTGGATTTCCAGACTTACAACCACAACTTTTTTGTCCTTGAGGGCGCATTCACAGGCAGGGACACCGAGTTCGACTTGCCGTTCAAGCCGTCAGGGCATTGGCGCAGCGAATATGACTCCGTCCATCTCACAGATAGCGGCATAAGATTCACTCGGGACCTCGAGCCGGGTGAAAGCGTCTTCATGGGTGACCTGCAAGGTCCTGAACCCCAGAACAATTATTCATTCCGCCTGCTGAACAGGGCCAAGGGCCTGACCGTGGATGTATCATCTGATGCAACAATGGATTACGCCGTATTCTGGTGCAACCACGAAGTCGCCTGCCTGGAACCCTATATCAGCTTTCATATTGAGCCGGGCGAAACTGCGGAATGGAAAATTCGGTACCGGTTCGGAGTTATTCAGCCCTGACCCCGGCTTCTATCGCATTGATCAAGGATAAATAATGCGCTTTTGCGACCTCCGTATTAGCTCGACGAAGAAGTTTTGAAAGACGGTGCCGCAATTCGCCCAATTCATATGCAAACAATTCCTTTGAATTGTTGAGAGCCTTGATATTGACCTTGGTCTGCCATCCGTAGCCCGCCGGGCCGAAAGAATCGTCAGACCGCGGGTCCTCCGTAAGAGAATCATCCGAAAGAAGTGAAAGTTTGGATATACTTGTCTTCTTGGATGCAGCATTGACGAGAGAAGTGACATATATCTTCTGGAGCGTCATACGTTGAGGAGTGAGTTTCCCGCGCCATATAACACCATCAATGGCCTCAAGCCAGTCAATAAGTGTAAATCCCTTACCACCAGCTATATAAGAGCTGATGATGACATTTTCCCAAGTCGAGAACAAATCGGAAGCGGTATTGAAGACAAGGATGTCAGCCTCATCAACGGCTAGTATTTTCGGGCACGAGGCGGCTTCCGCCGAAAGCCAGCCAATGTCAAGCAGATTATCCAGCACCCACTGCAATGATTTCCTCTGGACCCCGGCAGGCACTGCAACGGCCGGCTCGGCAGAGGTCAGCCCTGACTTGGACTCATTGAGGTAAATCCCTCCAACATTGGCCGATACGGCAGACAGATAACGGCTCATCTGCTTTACCAGCAACTTGTAACGCTCCCTGCGTATCCTCCCGTCCGGGTCAGCTGAATCATCAAGCCACTCTCCATTATGGGCGATTATGTATTTGAGATTGGAAACTCCGTAATCCGATGACTTTATCGGGTCATCCCCAAGGTCTTCTTCTATTGCACTCGGATCATACCTCGCACTGACCTGCTGCTTGCCATATCTGTAAACAGGATTCCCCTCATTTTCATCCACCCATCCTTCAAGCACGGCATCTTCATCCCCGGATATGACGGAGTAGGAATACTTCACGAGGTAACGGTCGTACGGGCCAAGAAAAGGAGGGTCCAGGGACACGCCTGTATCCTCCGGCTGCGCGACATAATTGAATCGGGCATAATCCATTATTGAGGCCGTTGTGCCATTGGCCCGAGTGAATGAAGGGCTCCTCAATGAATCTGTAGGATAGGCTGCGGATGCTGCCATATTATGCATGAATCCGAGACAATGTCCAACCTCGTGGGCAAGGACATACTCCATTGTTTCATCAAGGAGGTCCTGGGGCATATCGGCTTCCCTGGCCCTCGGGTCAAGCTGGGCTGTCTGGCAGAAGCGCCACCCGCCTGCAAGAGATACCACATCATTGTAAACTATCACCGAGGCATTTATTATCTCACCTGACAATGGGTCAACCCAGGACGGTCCCATTGCATTGGCAACTGTAGATGGCACATAGCGGATACAGGAATATTTCAGATTGTCCGGGTCGAACCCAGGGTCGTCATCCGGAAAATCCCTGACCTGGATTACATCCTTGAATCCAATGTCCTCAAAGGCGGAATTCCATCGCAGGACTCCCCTGACGGCAGCACTCTTCCATTTGGCCGGGAAAGCATCGTCAATGTAGAAGACAATGTGCTTTTTGGGCTCAACCTTTTCTCCGCGCAAAAAGGCAGCCGTATCGGAAGGCTCTATACGCCAACGGTTTATGACAGAATACTTGTCTATCGGCACGCCATCCTGAAGATGTTTCCGATTTGTCAGGAAAATGCCTATCCGGGAATCCGCTTTACGGGATTGCATAGGTTCTTCAGGGAGCATCAGGATAGTACGCGTAGTTGTCACCGTGAAAGGAGCATCCTTTTTCACGCTGACTAGACCGAGGACATCTGCATTGATGGAATAGGTATGGGACGAGGTTACTGTGGCATTGTCATTGAACACCTTGACTCCGGTCACAATGTCGGAACCTTTTTTCAGAGTAAATTTGGTGGTGACATAATTGGATGTCCCCGACTTGACAGGGCCGAGTTTCTCATTGCCGCCACCGAAGAAAGAGGTGACTTCAATAACCGCATTGCCATCCGGAGATTCGCAGAACAACGGAAAGGTCTCGAGCACTGTATCCAAGGTAGTACGCCTGACAGCAGCAGCCAGGGCCGGATCAGTTTTGTCAAAATCAGGAAGCAGAGTTATCTCGCAAAGATTGACAGTAAGGCTGTCCGGACGATCAAACCTCACATACAGGGGTCTGGTAGGCTTGTGCCCTACCGGCAGCACTTCCGGGTCACTGACGGCGGTCACAGTCGACGCAACCAGCATCCTTTTATTGAAAGCATTGCCTGGCAGCTCCATATATAGCTTACTGCCAATCTTGTGGAACTTGACAAAGCCACCCTCGCACGAAAAAGTACTACAGGAAGAGTCCTTCAGGAAGGTCTTCTCATACTTGCTTCCGGATTTGGATGTCGAGTCCGCCGCATCCTTGGCGGATGCGGTAAATGATAACGGCATAAGGGCCAGGACAACTGTCAGCAATGCTTTCAACTTCGTCATATTCAGGATATCTGATTGTATTTCTTGGGTATTTTCAATTACTTGGTTGAGTACAGATTGATATATGAATTACCAGCCGCATCATCAGCAGCGCAGGATATATATCCTGTTCCGTCAGCAGCGAAGGCCATCATTATATTTTCAACCTCCCCTGAAGAAAGGACAACCGGCGTGCTCCAGGTCTTTGTCTTGGCATCAATGTATGTAACCGTCAATGCCTTGGTCGTACCGTCAGCGTATGCAAGATAAGGTACATCGTTGGCTCCAAGTGCAAGGGCGAAAGTCTTGGAAGTCTGGACATCGAGTGAGGAGAGCACTCCGCCTACTACAGTTACCGTCTTCGTCTCAAGGTCATATCTGTAAACTGCCGGAGAATAACCGCTTCCGGTAGTGGATGAAGCTTCCACACCTGCGAGGATGTATGGGGTTCCGTCCGGGGCAATGTCCATCCTGAGGCCGTAGAGATTGACCTTGGCCTGGGTAGTGCCATCTTCTTTGTAGAACTTAAGCCTTTCGAATACGGTGGAGACAGACTGTGTTCCGATTTTGTAAAGCGACAGGCTCTGGTCATTCTGGTTGAACAGCATGAGATACTGGTCTTCGCCCACAACCTTGGTGAACACCTCATAGGCATAGTCACCTGCCTCACGGCCTGCAACAGAATTCTCCTGTGTCCAGGAAGAGCCATCCCAAAGGCAAAGGTTCAATGTCCTCTTGGCAAGGCTGCCGGACGCGGCAGACACACCGTAAGCAACATACAACTTGTTGGCAGACAATGGCAATACTCCGATTGTAGGATAGCCGCTGCTGGTAAGTGGCCTGTACAGCAGGTTGTCCTCACCAAGAAGGGAGGCGGAACCGCCGCTGACCGAATATACATTGGCAAACTTGTTCACATAATTGTAGAATGCAAATACAAGATCACCTGCAGGAGAAAAGCCGATGGTAGGCTGGTCAGCACGGATTTCTGCCACTGTGCAAACCTTGGAGATTGACTCATCGAACTTGAACAGGGCCGGATAATAAGCGTCCGAGGACGGAGCATCCAGGGCGACTGCGAAATATGGCTTGTCATCCTTTGGAGAAATCGCCATGAACGGACCCTTTGTCAAGGAATCGGCATTGGCTCCGACAGCGGCAAGGCTGAATGAGGCAGGGCCGGAAATCGAGACTTTGACAGTGTACTGCGCATTGGATTTCTTGTTCACAGTGACAAGGAACTCTACAGGATAAGAAAAGTCAAGTGCGGTAACGCCGCTTTCCACTACAGTTTCATCAACTGTGACAACAGCACCTTCGGTAACTTCGAAAGAAGGCACCAGGGACTTGAGGGCATCATCCGTCAAACCGTAAGGGAGGACAATGCTGATATCTGTGGAAGGGTTCTCCACTGCAATGTCGGACTTGATGACATCGGGATTCTTCTCGGCGTAAAAGCCGAAAGAAGTCATGTTCACTTCAACGACAGGAACTTCCTCTTCGGAGTTGCAGGCGGACAGCAGGAATGCGGCCGCCGCCAGAATTACTGAAAATTTTTTCATAACACTGTTATTTGATTGGTACTATTTCGTTTTATATATTTTCAATGAGCGGAATTTCTCGCCAGGGCCTGGAACACCGAGCGTCACAGAATTGTCGGAACAGTCGGAAAGCCTGAGAGTCAATGAATTGTCTTTCGAAGCATCCAATTTGTTGGGAAGCCATTGGATGGTGAAGGTCTTGTCATAGACCCCCGGTGCAAACTTGACAGAAGTGGAAGTTATCACCTTGTAGTCAACATTCTCCCGCAACCCGTCCCCTGGGATGACCTCCACATTCACAGTCACCGCCTCGTCCCTCTTGGCAGTACAGAAATGGATGGCATAACTGCCGGCAAACTCCCCGGCCTCATTCACCGTGGTGGTACTTGACTTCGAGGTGTCGAAAGCAATATAATAATCCGTAAACGGCTTGAGATCATTGATGTCGCATCCGCTACAGATAAAAATGCATAAAAGCATCAGGACAAATCCGGTTTTTTTCATCGTCTTCATCTTTGGGTTTCATTATTCGGGTTCGGCTGCATAGCCTTGTTGGCCTCCATTTCAATACCAGGTATCGGGAATATGAAATCATCGTTGGGATATGTCATAGTCCTGACTGTGGAGGTGGTGGCCTCATCCCTCTCAAGGTTCTCCCTGCGCCTGGTTATATCAAACAGGCGATGGCCTTCATGATAGAACTCTTTCACACGTTCCCGGGATACAGCCTCAAGAATTGACTCCGGATTCATGGCAGGCCTGCAGGAATCAATATTCAAGCCTGTCGCCCGGGACCGGATACGTGCAACATCATCCGCAGCCATATCCAGGTCCCTGTTCAGATGGGCCAGCGCCTCGGCCCTGATCAAATACATTTCAGAAAGCCGTGACACGAACAAATCCACAGCCTTTTCCTTGTCGGAAACCTGCTCCAGGATAGTATATTTCATACTGCATCCCATTGACTTGGGCTTTCCGTCATAGGAAATCAGGGTCTCCCTGATGTCAGCAGCACCCGCAACAGCATCCTCCTTGAACAAGGATTTGAGTTTCTGTGAAGGCAAAAGCATATAGGTCTGATAATCAAAGGCTTTACCGACGGTACAGTTCTGGCCGTAACCATTCAGCCTGAAAATGGACTCCTTGCCTCTTGATGACACTGTCGTGAACATATCGAAATATCCTTCCCGCGGAGTAAGAGTGAAATCGTAATTGTCGATTACGTCAGATGCGCATTCAATGGCATTGTCATATTCCTCCATATAAAGATAAACCCTTGCCAGAAGGGCCTGGACGGCTGCACGGGAAGGGAAATGAGGGTCCGGGGAACGGTTGTCCTCATACAGTTTGTATGCTTCCTTCAAGTCCGAGACAATGAATTTGTATGTACTTGCCGCATCAGAGCGTATTATCTTCGCATTCAGGTCAGGGAAAGATGACATCAGAATCACACCGAGATGCGAGGCATCCGCCGTATAGGTATAATGCTGGCTGTAGCACAATGCCAGATAGAAGGTGGCAATGGCACGGAGATAATGTGCGTGGGCTACCTGCTTGTCGATTCTTGATGCGGCATTCGGGTAGTTGTTCCTGACTTGCGGCGCATAGTCGATAATCTCGCACGTATTCAGGACCAGTTCATAGGCATAGTTCCATACAAAGCCTATAGGAGTGGTGTTGTAAGACTCCGACAAGTCGAAATTGTACAGGTATGACCACATCCCGGATTCCGAGGCATTCATCACCACCAGATCCCCGCAAATCTCCGGATAGAGAATCATATAGTCATCGACCAGGCCGTTAAGGAGGTCCATGCATCCGGTCACCGCGGCCTCGACACTTTCCTCCGACTCAAAGAAAGACTCTATGTCGCTCTTTCCGATCTTCTCGACTTCAAGGAAATGGCAGGACGACAACATAAGGGAAGCCGCACCCAAAACTAATATTTTATTGATAATCCGTTTCATACACAATAAATTTTACAACTGGAAATTAAGTCCGAGTGTGAAGGTACGGTTACGCGGATAGCCATACATCATTGTCTTGTATGAATTTTCCTTCCGGCTCATGCCGAGAGTGAAAAGATATACATTGTCACAGACGAAATTGACGCTCATCCCCCTCACTTTCATCTTCGACGTCACTTTTTGAGGCAGGCTGTAGCTCAATGCGATATTGGTAATGTCAAAGTTGGTCCTGTTGTAAAGATAACGTGTGGATGTCATCTGGCTCTTGGTCGAAACCTGGGAGACCTTCGGCAGCAATGAAGCCTGTCCCGGGGTTGTCCACCTGTACTTGTACACCTCGATGGCCTGGTTGCCGTTGGTGGAGACAATGTCATATCCGTCATTAATGAAGTTCGAAGCGTATGTAGCCAAGGCCCAGCCTCCGATGGAGTAATTCATCTGGGCACTCAGGGAGAAATTCTTGTACTCAAGTTCATTGATCAAGCCCCCGAACACTGTAGGATTGCGGGACTTGTCTGCCATCAGCTGGCGGTTGGTCGTACTGTATGTCTTCGTGAGATTGTCGTCCGCATCATACCACAATGCACTTCCGTCCGTAGGATCTACTCCAGCCCACTTTACGAGATAATACACGTGCTTCTCATAACCCGCCTTGTTGGCATATTCGCCATAACTCGTAAGCATGTCATTGTACAGCTCAAGAATGCGGTTGCGGTTATGCGCGAGATTGAGCGTTGTGTACCAGGCAAAGTCGGATTTGCGGAAATTCGTTGTCCTGAGATTGATTTCCACGCCCTGGTTCCTTACACGCCCGATATTAGCATATACCTTGTCAGCGGATACGGCCCTTGACACGTAAACCTGCGAAAGAAGGTCCCGGGTAGTGTTGTTGTAATACTCGATTTCGAAGTCGAGAATGTTCTTCAGTTCAATCCTCGCCCCGGCATTGAACTTCGCGGTAGTCTCCCAGGACAGGCCTGGATTGGGAACAGAAGCAATCTTGGCCCCTGAAACTCCTCCATAAGCATAAGAATCCGAATAAGAATAACTTCCCTTTGCTACGGATGCATCTATCCTGGAATTGCCGTCAATACCGTAGGAGGCTTTGAGTTTAAGCATATTTATTAGCCCGCTATGGAAAAATGCTTCCTTGTGGATGTTCCACGACAGGCCTACGGACCAGAAGTTCGACCATCTGGCGTACTTTCCGAAATTGGAGTTGCCGTCACGCCTGAAGTTACCGGACACATAGTACCTTGAATCATAGGAATAAGAAGCACGGGCAATAAGCGACATCCGCCTGTCATAATAGGTATTGGATGAGGCATCTATCGTAGAGTCATCCGCATAA
>JBJEBP010000027.1:0-4022 GCA_051870135.1 Candidatus Cryptobacteroides sp.
GCAACCCCGGGCGATGTCGGTGCTCTCGGTCTTCTTTATCAGTGGGGACGTAAGGATCCGTTCCTCGGGGCTTCATCTATTAGTGCCTCTAAGGCAGCATTGTCCACAATCACCTGGCCTTCAGCTGTCACATCGGATTCAAGCACCGGCACAAATGGCTACGCCATTGCCAACCCGACAACATTCATAAAACAAAACGACAATAATCGGGATTGGTATTACACTGGAGACAGTTCAACTGACGATACCCGCTGGCAGTCTACCAAGACCATTTACGACCCTTGCCCGGCCGGTTGGCGAGTCCCGGACGGGGACAACGAAGGAGTCTGGGCGACAGCATTCGGTACAAGTATCGGTTGGGAAGCAGCATCCAATTGGGATAGCACAAACAAGGGAATGGATTTCTCCAAGACAGACAAGACTGTAGGCTCTTCCGGACCTATCTGGTATCCTGCGGCCGGGTATCGCAAGTCTTCCACTGGTGATCTTAACAATATCGGCTACAGTACTATTTATTTCTCGGTTTCTCCAATGAACGAGGGTGTCTACTGCCTCAACTTTGGCTCCACCAGGGGCATGGTTTATCCTGCGAGCGGTGCGGCGCGGTCTGTAGGGTCTTCTGTCCGCTGCCTCCAGGAAAAATAGTTTCTGCGAAGAATCATAATTATCTGGCAAGGCTTCTCCAATGCATAAGGAGCAGCCTTGCCTGCGGTTTTGAGATGCCCGGTCGAGCCGGGCATGACGAAGAAGAAAAGCCGGGCATGACGAAACAGTTGTACGAATTGCGGAGGTTCAATATATTTTCCTGATTTTGTTGGCATGTGCCCGGATTCAGCGAATAATGTATATCTTTGGGAAACAAACAATCAAGAACGATGACGACAATGATAATCCTAGCCTGCATTGCGGCATTGGCAATGACAGATCTGACAGCCGCGGCCTCGCCGATGTCTGCCATACTCCACCAGCCTTCGATAGCCGCTGCAAGCCAACACTCATCAATCACAGCCACGATACCGGAGACCGCATTGGTAACTGACATTGCTGCACCGGAACCGGAACCTGCTGAAACCCTCCCTGAAGGTTCTACAAGGCATATTTCCCGTCATAAGGGAATGGAACGCGAGTATATTCTCTACAGTCCTGCAACGCTAAAGGACAATGCGCCGCTGGTCATCGTTCTGCATGGTTACGGAGGCAGGGCAATGAAGAGCGGTGCAGGGATGAATCGCATTGCAGACAAGGAAGGTTTCGCAGTATGCTATCCACAGGGAGCCGTGGACGGCCGTGGGAAGACCTGCTGGAATGTGGGCTACCCGTTTCAGGAAGGGTTGAAAACCAATGATGTGGACTTCCTCCTGAAACTTGCAACCAAACTTTGCCGGGAAAATGGTTTCGACAGGAACAATGTCTTCCTTACGGGAATGTCAAACGGCGGGGAGATGTGCTACCTTATGGCCTACACCCACCCGGATTTCTTCAATGCCATTGCCCCGATAGCCGGACTGACAATGGAGTGGATGCGCAAGGAATTGAAAGCCAGGGGCCCGGTACCGATGATGGAAGTCCACGGAACTCAGGACCATACCTCGGAATGGGAGGGAGACCCTCACGACAAAGGCGGCTGGGGAGCCTACATTTCCGTACCTCTGGCAATCGGGAGATGGGCGGATGAAGCCAGATGTACCTACGTGGAAAGTATTGATTTTGTCCAGGAGCCTGCAAACCCACAGGAAGGCAGGGAGCCCAACAAGGTGATTCTGCACCGCTTTCTCGGGGGTGTCCCGGCTTACGAAGGCGGGCCGGAAACCGAGGTCAGGCTATATGAGGTGCAGGGAGGCGGGCATAGCTGGTCCGACAAGGATATGGACACTTACCAGGAAATATGGAATTTTTTCAGCAAATATCTTAGATAGTCCGTAGCCCCTTCCAACAATTAGATAATTTTCATATCTTTGCGAAAAGCCACGATGTCGCAAGCAAATGAAACTAAATATGAAAGAAAATTACAACAAGGAGTTGACTCCTGAAATGAAGGCGAAGCTCGCCCGCATCAAGCATGTCGCCCTGGATATGGACGGGACCATTTACCTGGGAAAGAACATATTTCCATATACGATAGGTTTTCTCGATGACCTGAAGAAGGCCGGCATTGGATATTCCTTCCTTACCAACAATCCGACCAGTTCCGTATCCGACTATCTGAAGAAGCTGGAAGGGATGGGCATTCACGCCGATGAGGGCAATATGTACACCACATCTCTCGCCGCCATTGACTACATCAAGGAGAAATGGCCGGAGGCAAAGCGCCTCTATATGCTCGGCACCCCGAGTATGGTCAGCCAGTTCGAAAAGGCCGGCTTCGAGAGCTGTGCGGACGATGAGAACGATGTTCCGGATGTACTTGTAGTGGCTTTCGACACCACATTGACATATTCAAGGCTATGCCGCGCTGCCTGGTGGGCCTCACAGGGAGTGCCGTACGTGGCAACCAATCCTGACAGGGTATGCCCTACCGACAGGAAGACAGTCCTCGTGGACTGCGGCTCCCTCCAGAAATGCATTGAGCATGCCACCGGAAGAAGACCTGACATCGTGCTCGGAAAACCGGACCCGACAATGCTGGACGGCATCCGTCACCGTCACGGCCTGGAGGCGGACGAAATCATAATGGCCGGTGACAGGATTTATACCGATACCGCAATGGCACACAATGCCGGAGCCGTGGGTGTCCTCGTGCTCTCCGGTGAAACCACTCTCGACACGGCCCTGAAGGTTGCGGAGGATGCCAGGAACAATCCTGCACCTGAATTCTTCCCGCCGGATTTCATTGTCAGGGACGTCAGGGAATTGGGCGACCTTCTCATTGAGGCGAAGAACTCAATTCTTTGACATATGTCAAAACTTGACGTATAATTATTGCAAATTATTCATCAAGTTTTGTATAATTATTCTATTACTCTACCTTTGCTCCCGGTTTCACGAAGCGGTGCTTTCCGTTTCTTGAAACCGGGATGATTTGTCTTTGTAAACATCCCCGGCAATAAACTATGAAAACAGTTAACTAGCTTAAATATTATGAGAAAAGATCTAATCTTGAAACTGTCCGTGATTGTTTCTCTTTTCACGGCTGTGCTTCCTGTTGCCAACAGGGCATACGCCGATGACAAGGGAGTGACAATTTCCGGAAGGGTCGTGGATGTCAAGGACTTTCCACAACCTGGAGTAGCCGTCGTCTTGAAGGGTACGACAATCGGTGTCGCAACAGAAGAGGACGGAACCTACAAGCTCAACATTCCTCCACGGGAGGGGGCAATTGTCCTGGAGTTCTCCTCGGTAGGCTACAAGACCGTTGAGAAAACTTACACCGGCAACCCGGTCATCAATGTCACATTGGAAGAGGATGTGCATTTCATCACCAAAGTCGTGGTTACCGGCTATGCCAACATCAAGCAGGAGTCCTTCACCGGTAACTCCATCACTATCACCAATGAAGACTTGATGAAGGCTTCGAAGACCAATGTAATCAAGGCTATCCAGAACTTCGATCCGTCATTCAGGATTGTGGACAACAACCTCATGGGTTCCAATCCTAATGCCGTTCCGGAGATGTACATACGAGGACAATCCGGAATGGGCAACTTCAACCAGCTTGACGCCGGCGACCTTTCAGAGCAGAACCTGCGTGACAATCCGAACCTTCCGACCTTCATTATGGACGGTTTCGAGATCAGTGCCACGACATTGTATGACTTCGACCCTAACCGTATCGAGTCCATCACCATCCTGAAGGATGCCGCAGCCACCGCACTTTATGGTTCCAGGGCTGCCAACGGTGTCGTGGTCATCACTACCGTGACCCCTAAGCCGGGCAAGCTCAATGTCTCATACAACTTTACCGGTTCTGTAACCGCACCGGACCTGAGCGACTACCATCTGCTCAATGCCGCCGACAAGCTTGAGCTCGAGAGGATGGTAGGTTTCTACGACGTGGACAAGTCCGACGGATACACCAGCGAGTA
>JBJEBP010000028.1:0-17133 GCA_051870135.1 Candidatus Cryptobacteroides sp.
CATTGAAAACATTAAAAAACACTGATAGATTATGAAAAAGATTATTCTAGCATTCGCGGCTCTTGCCATTGCGGCAGGTATGTCCGCCCAGGATCTTGCGACCGCTACTTCAACCTACAACAGCGGTGCCGAAGCGCTCACCATGGGCAACAAAACTGATGCCCTCGAGTATTTCCAGAAAGCTCTCACCATCGCCGAGGGTCTCGGTGACGAGGGTGCGGACGTAGTTGCAAACTGCAAGAACGCTATCCCTTCCGTAATTCTCTCAATCGGAAAGGAACTCTACAATAACAAGGATTTCGAGGGTGCCCTCGCAAAGATGAAAGAGGCTTCCGACAAGGCTTCAGAGTATGGAATCGAGGACATCAAGGCTGAAATCGCAGAGCTCATCCCACAGGTCAACCTCACCAAGGCCATGGAAGGTGCCAACGCCGCATTCAAGGCCAAGGACCTCGCCGGTGCAGTAGCAGGCTACAAGGAAGTTATGGCTCTTGACACCACAAACGCAGTTGCCGCCCTCCGTCTCGGCCAGCTCCTCAGCGGTTCCAATCTCGAGGAGGCTGAGAAGTATCTCAATATCGCAGCTGCCAACGGACAGGAGGAGAACGCTACCCAGCTTCTCGGTACTGCATACCTGAAGAAGGCTGCCAGCCAGCTCAAGTCAGGCAAGTATGCTGACGCCGTAAGCCTCGCAGAGAAGGCAAACGAAATCAAGGCCAATGCACAGGCTCTTCTCATTGCAGGCCAGGCTTCCCAGAAGCTCGGAAAGGACAGCAATGCTATCTCTTACTTCGAGAAGTATCTTGAGGCTGACCCTAATGCCAAGAACGCAAGCGCAATTGCATTCACCGTCGGAGCCCTCTTCCAGAAGGCAGGCAACAAGTCAAAGGCTCTCGAATACTACCAGAAGGTAGCTTCCGATCCTCAGTTCGGTGCTCAGGCAAAGCAGCTCATCTCAGCCCTCAGCAAATAATTCCATGACAAAATTCCTGGAACTTCTTGCTCCGGCAAAAAATATGGATATCGGCATCGCGGCCATCGACTGCGGTGCCGATGCCGTATATATCGCCGGGCCGGCATTCGGAGCCAGGCAGGCTGCCGGAAACAGCATTGAGGATATCAGGAATCTATGCCTGTATGCCCACAGGTTCGGCGCGAGAGTGTTCGTCACATTGAACACCATAATATATGACGACGAGCTTGAGGACGTTTACAGGATGATGCTCAGCGTCGAGGATGCAGGTGCCGATGCCATCATTGTCCAGGACCTGGCATTGCCCAGACTGGCGGAAGGCGGGCCGGAAAGGGACGGCAGGAAGGTCAGGATTCCTCTACACGCATCCACCCAATGTGCCATACGGGATAAGGACAAGGCATTGTTCTACAGGGACTTGGGATTCTCCCGCATTGTACTTGAACGGGAGATGTCGCTGGACTGCATCAGGGAAATCAGCGAGGTGACAGGCTCCGAAATCGAGTTCTTCGTTCACGGAGCTCTCTGTGTATGCTACAGCGGCCAATGCTATCTGTCCGAGGCGATTTCCGGAAGAAGCGCCAACCGGGGCCAATGCATCCAGGCCTGCAGGAGCCTTTACGACCTTATGGACGGGGACGGCAATGTCCTCGTGCGGAACAAGGCCCTTCTGTCATTGAAGGACTACAATCTCCTCCACAGGCTCGGGGACCTCGCAGATGCAGGGGTCTCGTCTTTCAAGATTGAAGGCCGTCTCAAAAACATATCCTACGTCAAAAACGTGGTCAGGGCATACTCCACGGCACTTGATACCCTGGTGGCATCCAGGCCCGGAGAGTATGCCAGGGCATCCCGCGGAGTGGTAAGGGGCGGGTTCTGTCCGGACCTCAACAAGACATTCAACCGGGGCTACACGGAACTTTTCATTGACGGAAGACGTGGCCGGTGGTCGTCAATGGATGCGCCAAAGGGAATGGGCGAAGTCATCGGCGTCATCAAGTCGGTAAGCCCGGCCGGAAAGAACGGCCTATTCATCACGGTCAGCCTCAATGAAGCAGGCATGGCCTCCCCGCTTGGAAACGGAGACGGATTCGCCGTCATCACGGACAGCGGAGCAATAGCAGGATTCCGTGGGGACGTATGTTCCGGAAACACAATACGTTGCCAGAAGGTGGAGGGACTCCGCAAGGGAATGGCCCTGTACAGGAATCTGAACACCGGCTTCGAGAAATCCATCGAAACTGCAGGATGCAGAAGAATGATCCGTGTCAATGTCAATGTAGATGTCACCCGGTCTGAAGGGCTGTTCACAATGAAGTGCACAGCCATATCGGAGGACGGGAGGACGGTTTCGATCTCCACGGATGCAGGCTCAGAGGCAGCAGCCAACAGGGACAGGGCCAAGGGCCTGATAGAAGGCCAGGTGGGAAAGAGTTCCGGCATATACGAGTTCAATGTCACCTCCATCAGCCCCGGCGACCTTCCATTCGTCAGTTCAGCCTTCCTCAACAATATAAGGCGTACTCTGGCCGGGGAACTGGACAAGGTTCCCTGCATCAGGATACCTATGGCCGGGCAGTCGAATGAATCCTGCATGCAGCAACCGCAGGATGAGCATCACAACTACCTTACAGACAAGAACTTGGATTACAGGTTCAATATCTCCAACCATCTGTCACGCTCTGTTTACACCTCTCTCGGAGCCGGGCGCACGGATGATGCCTTCGAGCTGGCACATACTCCCGGGGCCGAACTTATGCGGACAAAATACTGCATCCGGTATGAACTGGGAATGTGCCCGGTCCACCAGAAGGGAGGCAGGACAGCCAGGGAGCCTCTGCAGCTGGTCAACAATGGCCGCCGCCTAACCCTGCATTTCGACTGCGGGAAATGCGAGATGACCGTCATTGAAACCGGAAGTCCATCCGGTCATTGAAACTGGAACGTAAGTTCAACATCCCCGAATCTGGAAGTCTTCCCATCATATTTCTCAAGATAAGGTCCTGCGAGCTGTCCGCGCCAGACTATGTCGTCACGGGTATTGAAAGGCAGGGATATCTCGAATCCGTAACTTTTGGAATTGTATTTCACTACCGCCGAACATTTCCATTCCGTCCTGGTTCCACCATCATCCTCCGTCATCATGAAGGCAATGCTCTCGTTCTGCTCTGTCCACTGTGATACCAGCACTACGTCGAAGGGCAGCCTCTTCAATACCTGGTTCCGCCTGACTACAACCATAAAGTCGGAAATCTGTGGTGAATACAGTTTCAGTTCCGCCTCCGTGGAAGCCTTGAAATCCTCCACCTTTCCGCATTTGATAAAGAATTCAGAGGCCCCGGCGAACCAGGAATCATAATTTCTCCGCATCATAAAGTCCTTGAGTACCAATGTCCTGACATCGGAAGACCTGGTTTCCGCGGGAGCGCCCACCACGATTGAGCCGCCTCCGTTCCCCCATTCAGGGTCCTTCTTCCTGAGCATCTCCAACGAGGTGAAACGGCTGTCATCATTGCGATTCACGACCCATACCGGAGTATTTTCGGCCAGTTCCTCATCCACCTCGACCTCCTCACATCTTCTTGCACCTTCGGCTGTCTCCACAATCCGGTAACCGATATTGGCCTCGGCACCATTCTCGGGGTCGAAAGTAATCACAGGCATTGTTTCACCGTCCCAGTTCCCGGAATATGGCCAGTAAATCTGGACATCCGAGGTCATCAGGCGCTGGAGATATTCCTCCCCGGAACTGGTCCCGCCATCCGCCCTGGTGGCACACAAATGCTCACGTATCAGTTCCCTGAGCGGCCTGTCATAGGCCCTAGTCCTCATTGATTTCACCTCTTCATCATCCCCGACCCCGGCTCCTGGCGACTCGAAAAGATCTCTCATGGTATATTCCTCATCATAGCCGTTGCCTGAAGACGAGGAGACCGCCTCGTGGACCTCCTGGAGATGCTCCTTCTCCAAAGGAAGGGAGGACAGCATCCTGGCCACGCTGTCAATCGCCACAATGTCAACAGGATAGCCTATCTCTCCCGTATGGTCCACATACTCACACCCGGCCAGCAGCAACATTCCGGCTGCAAACGCCATTTGCACTTTCATTTCACTCATCATTACAATCATAGTTTATACTGTCCCGAACCCTTCGGAACCACAATGCAAAGTGACGAAGAATTATCCGCATTCAGAAAATGAACACGGATAAAATGAAAAAACCTGCGCAGAGGGGCGCAGGTCAAGGTTTTTATTTGTAAAAGAGCTGGCGAAATGACATAAAATGCCTTGACGGCAGCAGTTAACCGGCCATCCTGTAAGTGATGAAACGGCTCCGGTCATTCAGGTCCTTCACTATCGAGACCTCCCGGAAACCGGCCTCCCGGAAGAGGTCCCTGGTCTCAATACCGAGATTCTCATTGATTTCAGTCATTCCCATCCCGCCCGGCAGAAGGCATCCCAGGCTCCATTCCGCGACAGCCCTGTGGAAGACGAGAGGGTCATCATCGGGGACGAAAAGGGCAATGTGTGGCTCGTGTTCAAGGACATTGACCCTCATATCCTTTTTCTCGGACTCCAGGATGTAAGGAGGATTGCTCAATACAATGTCATACTTTCCCAAATCCGGAACATTATCCAGAATATCAGCCTCAATGAACTTCGGAGCAGTAGCGGAGCCGGCCTTGAGTTCAGCAGCGAAATCCTGGCCTGAGGCCACTTTCAGGGCATCCCCGGATATATCAACTCCGGTCACACGACATCCTGGAACAGAGAGGGCCAATGTCCAGGCGATGCATCCGGACCCTGTGCACAGGTCCAGAACCCGGACTGGCTCGGCATTCTTTCCGAAAGGAAGCCTCATGCGGGCCAGACGGGTTGCCTGGCTTACCGCCTCCCTGCAAAGGAGCTCGGTCTCCGGACGCGGTATGAGGACGGACGGGCCTACATTGAACTTGCGCCCGTAAAATTCCGCCTCGTCTGTGACATATTGTATCGGCTCTCCCTGGACCAGGCGGCCAAGAGCAGCCTGGAGTGGCTGAAGCCGCTGCCCGGGAATCTCTGTCGCAGGCTCCACGATATGGGTATAGTTCTTCGTCCCGATGAATTTCTCACAAAGCATCAGGACAATGTTCCTTGCCTCATTATCAGGATACAGACAAGCAAGAGAGGAAACCCCCTCCTTGATAAATTCTGTCAGGAGCATACTGACTACGAATTATTGATGACAGTGCTGAGGAATGTGGTCATGTCCATACCTGCAGCGCGGACCATCTTTGGCACAAGGGATGCACTGGTCATGCCCGGTATCGTATTGACTTCCAGGAAATAGACTCCGTCTTCGGCAGATATGTAGTCCATCCTTACAACTCCGGAACAGCCGAGATGTTCGTAAAGCCTGCAGGTTATGTCCTGGATGAGCCCTGACTCGCTTTCCGGAATCGGGGCAGGACAGAGTTCCTGGCTGTGGCCATTGTATTTGGCATCATAGTCGAAGTACTCATTCTCCGTGACAATCTGGATGACCGGAAGGGCCTTGACCTTGTCCCCGTCCCTGTATGCCGCACAGGTAAGTTCTTTTCCGGCAATCCCTTTCTCTACAATGACAGCAGGACCTTCTGAAAACGCGTAATTGATGGCAGCAGGCAGCGAGGCGGCATCCTTCACCTTGGAAATGCCGAAACTGCTGCCCCCGTCCGTCGGCTTCACGAATACCGGGAATCCTAGTTCTTCAGCCACGCGGGCAGAAAACGCATCCACATCCATTCCCTTGCGGATGAATGCGTCGGGAGCGAATTTGACATAGTCCACACCGCGAAGATAGCTCTTGCAGGAGTACTTGTCGAATGCAACGGCGGAAACGAATGCGCTGCACCCGCTGTGAGGAATGCCGAGCATCTCGAAATAGCCCTGGAGAAGTCCGTTCTCGCCAGGGGCTCCGTGCTGCATTATATATGCATAGTCAAACTTGATTTTCTCTCCATAGACCGTGACGGAAAAATCGTTCTTGTCGATTTCCGGGCGGGCTTCCTCAGGGAATGTCACACGCATGGAATCCTTGTTGCGATAGGCTACAAGGCTCCATTTCCCGAAACGCGCCAATATCTCATAGACATTGTAACGCCCTTCGTCAATGCGGGAAGCAGTGAACTCTCCGCTTCTGCAGGCGACCTCCCATTCGGAAGAATCGCTGCCGTAAACCACTGCAATGGTCTTAATAGGTTTCATATTATCAATCAAAATAATAATCAGTCTCACTCCTGGCTCCGGCATTGGTATCTTCATCGCCTCCGCTGCAGCTCAGGTCAACAGTCATTCCGGCAGGGGCCACGAAACGGTCTGACTCGGAAATGCCGAGGGAACCGTCAGCCAGCACCTTTTTCATGAAAATTCCCCAGATCGGGAGAGCCATGTTCGAGCCGCTTCCCAATGCAAGTGACTGGAAATGAACCTGCCTGTCCTCCGCTCCGACCCAGATGCCGGCAGTAATCGTCGGAGTATATCCAATGAACCAGCCGTCAGCATTGTCATTGGTGGTTCCTGTCTTTCCGGCAATTTCACCCTTGAGCCCGTACTTGGCCCTGAGCCTTGCTCCTGTACCGTTGTTGATGACGCCTTCCATAAGGTTGACCATCAGATATGCGGTCTGCTCGCTGATGGCTTCCTTGCGGCGGTTGGTGAACTCCCCGAGCACATTGCCCATATTGTCCTCGATTCTCGTGACAAACTGAGGGGTGACATAAACTCCCTTGGAAGGGAAGGTATTGTAGGCCGAAACCATTTCGTACAATGAGAGGTCGGCCGGTCCGACGCAAAGCGAAGGCACAGCATCCACGTGGCTCTGGATACCCATTGTCCTCATCATATCCGCCATCGGTTCAGGTCCTAGCTGCTTCATCAGGTAGGCGGAAATGTTGTTGGAACTGTGGGTCAGGCCCCATTTGAGAGTCACAGTCTGGCCAATCCAGACATCCTTGTCGGTACTCCTCGGTGTCCACTCGTCCTCACCCACAATGAAGGTCTGGGGCACATTGACAACCTTGGTGCAAGGGGTCATTCCGGACTGCATTGCGAGAGTGTAGAGGAACGGCTTCACAGTGGAGCCCACCTGGCGCTTGCCCTGGCGGACATTGTCATATTTGAAATATCTGTAGTTCGGGCCGCCCACGTATGCCTTGATATGGCCCGTGACAGGCTCTATGGCCATGAAACCGGCCCTGAGAATGGACTTGTAATATCTTATGGAGTCGTCCGGTGTCATTGTGGTATCCACATAACCCTTCTTGTTCCAGGAGAACACTCTCATATTGACAGGGACGGAAAAACTCTTCAAGATTTCGGAGTCGCTCCTGCCCTCCTTCTTCATCATCCTGTAGCGGTCGCTCCACCTGCGGGCCTGCTTCATGACCAGGTCACGGGTCGACTTCTCCACATCATTGGAGAAAGGCTTGTTGGTCTTGTACTTCAGGTCACGCTGGAAGCTCTTCTGGAGATCCTTTCCGAGATGCTCCGCCACGGCCTCCTCGGCATATTTCTGCATCTTGGCATTGATGGTCGTATAAATCCTGAGACCGTCCTTGTCCAGGTTGTACTGGGTCCCGTCCGGCTTGCGGTTCTTGTTCAGCCATCCGTACAGAGGGTCGTCAGCCCAGAGGAGCGAGTCAGCCACATAGTCCTCCCTGTAGGTATATTTGGAGCGCTGCGGCTCGCCTGCATTCATGATGCGCCTGAGCATATCCCTGAAATACGGGGCAAGGCCGGCATTGTGGTCCTGGACCTGGTAGTCTATTGTAATAGGTATCTGCTGGATTGAATCCCTCTCAGCCTTCGTCAGATATCCGGCCTTCTCCATCTGGCCGATGACGAAATTGCGGCGTACGAGAGCCTTGTCGGGATTCAGGGCAGGATTGTACCTTGTCGGCTTGTTGACCATTCCGACGAGGGTAGCGCTCTCCTCCACTGTCAGGTCCGCCGGTTCCTTGGCGAAGAATGTCTGGGATGCGGCCCTGACACCGTATGCATTGCTGCCGAAGAAAATGGCATTGAGGTACATGTCCATTATCTCCTCCTTGGTGTAGTCGCGCTCGAGCTTCACGGCGGTTATCCATTCCTTCAGCTTGATTATCACGAGCTTGACCGTGGAAACTCCCGGAATCCTGCTGCTCACGTCGGCCCTCGGATACAATGTCTTCGCAAGCTGCTGGGTGATGGTACTTCCGCCTCCCTGGCTCGAATCACTCAGGAGCAAGGTCTTCACAAGGACTCTGCCAAGGCTCTGGAAATCAATGCCGGAGTGGTTGTAGAACCTTTTGTCCTCGGTCGCAACGGCAGCCTGGACAAGGTAAGGTGAAAGTTCATCGTATGATACGAACGACCTGTTCTCGATATGGAAAGTCGTCAGGATCTGCCCGTCATCCGCAATGATTTCGGTTGCCAGCTTGCTGTCAGGATTCTCCAGTTCCTCGAATGAAGGAATGTCGGCGAAAGCCCATACGAGGAGAATCATTGCAAGAAGGAGCAACACCGGAGCGGAGATGATGATCCAGAACCATTTGACTATTTTCTTTCTTGTACTGTCTGTCATTTTCAATCAATATTATAGCGGATTTCTCCGGATTTCGTATTAAGAATGACAAAAATACATAGAAAATTTGGAAATTAACCTCATTTGTGTTTTACTTTGCATCCGAATTCAAAAAAATTGAAACAAATGGAGGGGAATCTTGTGATAGTGGAGTCACCGGGAAAAGTCGGTAAACTTCAGAAATTTCTGGGAAAGGATTATATTGTAAAATCAAGTGTCGGACATATCAGGGACCTTCAGGACAAGAAGTTGAGCGTGGATATCGAGCACGGCTTCGCTCCTGAGTACGTCATCCCTGCTGATAAAAAGAAGATAGTAGCTGAACTTAAAAAAATTGTAGGCGAAGTCAAGACTGTATGGCTCGCATCCGATGAAGACCGGGAGGGAGAAGCGATTTCCTGGCATCTGTATGAGGTTCTCGGGCTGAAGAACAAGGATACGAAACGTATTGTATTCCACGAGATTACGGAGGAGGCCATTCTCAATGCGGTAAAGAACCCGAGGGATATCAATATGGACCTTGTCGATGCGCAGCAGGCCAGAAGGGTCCTGGACAGGCTCGTGGGCTTCGAAGTGTCACCTATCCTCTGGAGGAAGATCCAGCCGAAGCTCTCGGCGGGAAGGGTCCAGAGCGTGGCATTGAGGCTCGTCGTGGACAGGGAAAGGGAGATTATGGCATTTGCCAGGGAAGCCTACTACAAGACAGACGCCGTATTCACTCCGGAAGGCAGGAATGTCAAAGTCAAGGCCACTCTCGGAACCAGGTTCAATACAGTTGAGGAGGCAAGGAAATTCCTCGAGGACTGCGCCGGGGCGGAGTTCAGGGTCGGCAGCATTGACAAGAAGGATGCGACAAGATGCCCGGCGGCGCCGTTCACTACCTCCACAATGCAGCAGGAGGCGGCAAGGAAACTACGCTTCCCTGTAAACACCACGATGAGGGTGGCGCAGAGCCTGTACGAGAAGGGACTCATTACCTATATGAGAACTGACTCGACCAATCTTTCGAACCTTGCCCTGGGCACTTCAAGGGACTTCATAGTCAAGAATTTCGGAGAAGAATACTCCAAGACCAGGCAGTACAGGACAAAGTCAAAGGGAGCCCAGGAGGCACACGAGGCCATCAGGCCGACATTCATTGAGAATACAACAATTGACGGCACCCCGCAGGAGCAGAAACTCTACAACCTGATCTGGAAGCGCACGATAGCTTCCCAGATGGCCGATGCCGCCCTGAAGAATACCAATATCAGGATTGTCAATGACAAGCGTGAGGAAAAATTCGCAGTACAGGCCACCCAGGTTGTATTCGACGGCTTCCTGAAAGTCTATATGGAGAGTTACGACGACCAGCAGGACGAGGAGGAAGTAATCCTTCCGGAACTCAATGTCGGAGACAAGATGATTCCATTGACATTCACCTCATCCGGAAAGTTCACCACACCTCCGCCAAGATATTCCGAAGGCTCACTGGTCAAGAAACTCGAGGAACTCGGAATCGGCCGTCCTGCCACCTACGGAACCATCATATCCACTCTCACTACGGGCCGCGGGTATATTGTGACAGGCAACAAGGAAGGAGAGAGCATCCCGGTAACCTGCCTCACAATGAAAAACGGGGTCATTTCCGAAACCGTCAAGACCGAGAAAGTGGGAGCGGAGGAGAGAAAACTTCTTCCGCAGGAAATCGGAATAATCGTGACCGACTACCTGGTCAAGAACTTCGGCAATATCATGGACTATGACTTCACGGCCAACGTGGAGGATGACTTCGACAAAGTTGCCAAGGGAGAGCTCCGCTGGAACAAGGTAATCGCCGATTTCTATGCTCCTTTCCACAAGAAGGTGGAGGACGTGCTGGAAAGCAAGGAATACGGGAGCAAGGTAAGCCGTGAACTCGGCAATGACCCTGCTGACGGACAGCCGATTATAGCCAAGTTCGGACAGTACGGGCCTTACATACAGAAAGGAGAGGGTGAGAACCGCCAATTCGCCCATCTTGCCCCGGGGCAGCTTATCGAGAGCATCACCCTGGAGGAGGCCCTCAAGCTTTTCCTTCTTCCGAGGAAGGTAGGCAGCTACAACGGCATTGACATCATTGCGACGAAGGGCAAGTTCGGCCCATATCTCAAATATGGTGACAAGAATACTTCGCTTCCAAGGGGAAAGGATCCGCTGACTGTAACTCTTGAGGAATGTATCTCATTGATAGACAGCGTTGCGGACAAGGCTGCCACAAACACTCCCCTGCTTGAGTTCACGGAAAGCGACATCCACGTCATCAACGGAAGATACGGCCCTTACATCAAGCACGACGGCAAGAACTTCAAGATACCGAAAGGAATCGACGCGGCAACGCTTACTGAGGAGAAATGCAAGGAAATAATTGCCTCCACTGAGCCGTCCAAGAAGACATTCCGGCGCAGGAAATCCTGAGCCAAGTAACTGATTGTAAGGAAAGAAAACTTATTTTTTAGGATTGAAGGCCTGCTGAAACTTAATTTTTTTAAGATTTTACAGGCCTTTTGTGATACTTTATAGATTTTTTGCTTATTTTTGCAGAAATGGAATAAAAATCAAAAGCAATGAGCAAGTATCACATTGACCAGACAGACCAGAAAATCCTTTCCTTCCTCGTGAAAAACGCAAGAATGCCTTTCCTCGAGATAGCCCGCGAATGCGGTGTTTCGGGAGCGGCCATTCACCAGAGAGTCAAAAGGCTTGAGGCTGCAGGCGTAATCACCGGCTCCAGGCTGCTTGTCAAACCTCAGGCTCTCGGGCTGAACATCTGCGCATTCATGAGCATTTCCCTCTCCGAGGCGGACAAGTACAATGAGGTGGTGGAATGTCTGAAGAAGATTCCGGAAGTAGTGGAATGCCACTTCGTCACAGGAAAATATGCTTTGCTTGTCAAGATATATTGCTTTGACAATGACCACCTTATGGAGGTTCTCCTGAACACGATACAGAAGATTCCTTATATCCAGGCGACCGATACGATGATTGCGCTGGACGAGGCCATCGACCGTCAGGTCTGGGTCAAGGATTACGGGAACACTACGTTCAGCAACGGCAAGGAGGAATAGTCACTTCCTCATTTTCATAACCGCCTCTGCAAGGAGCAAGTCCTCCGGGGTCGTCAACTTGAAATTCAGCCTCTCACCTTCGCAGAAAGTGAGAGGTATTCCGTATCTGGCCGCCACTGATGCATCATCGGTGAACAAGACATCGTAAGCCTGGCCGTATGCTGCCTTGATATCCTCGGACCTGAAAATCTGGGGAGTCTGGGCTCCGAAGAGAACCGACCTGTCAGGTTCCGGCCCCTCCGCCTGCACCAATTGGCCGCTATTGTCCTTGACAAGTCTTTTGAGCGTGTCCACGACAGGAAGCACCGGTATAAGGGCACGGCAGTCCTCCGTCTCAATCCTGGAAAACATTGACCTGATGAATTCCACTGAAAGCAATGGCCTGACCCCGTCCTGAATAGCGACAATGGCCCCGTCAGGGATTCTCGCCAAAGCTGACTTGACGGAATGGAAACGTGTAATGCCTCCGTTCACAATCAATTGCGGACAGTTGAAATTATTTTCGAAGCAGTATCTTCTCCACCATTCGGAATACTCTCCTCCCTGTGGCAGAACGGTCACCACGGATATTCCGGGGACGGCTTCAACGAATTTCCTGATGGTGGTATGAAGGACAGCCCGGCCGCCGAGATTTAGAAACTGCTTTGGCAATTCTGTCCCCATCCGGGAACCATGCCCTGCGGCCATCGCTATCAAAAAACATTTTCTATTCATAATTGGGAGAATATCTAAGCAAAATTAAGATTTTTTTCGTATTTTTGACAAAATTTTCAAAAATTGAAATAATAGAGATTTAAGATATGGCTTTTTCATTTCTGACACAGGAACTTGCGATGGATCTTGGCACAGCCAACACCATCATCTTCCAGAATGATCAGATTGTTCTCGACGAGCCGAGCATTGTTGCCGTCGAGAGCAGCACCGGGAAGTGCATAGCTTTGGGACACAAGGCGAAGCTGATGCACGAAAGGGAATATCCCGGCATCAAGACAATCCGCCCTCTCAAGGACGGTGTGATTGCGGACTTCAATGCTGCCGAGATGATGATCAGGGGATTCATCAGGCAGGTCAACAGCAAGAGAAGATCATTTTTCTCCCCAAGCCTCAAACTGGTTGTCGGCATTCCTTCAGGAAGTACCGAAGTGGAAATCAGGGCGGTCAGGGATTCTTCCGAGCATGCGGGCGGAAGAGATGTTTACCTGATTTCCGAGCCTATGGCAGCCGCCTTGGGAATCGGTCTTGAAGTAGAGGCCCCTAAGGGCAGCATGGTAGTTGACATCGGAGGCGGTACAACTGAGATTGCAGTGATTTCCCTCGGAGGAATTGTAATCCAGGACAGTATCAGGACTGCCGGAGACGTTTTCACAAGCGACATCCAGTCCTACCTCAGGCAGCAGCACAACATCAAGGTCGGTGAAATCACGGCCGAGAAAATCAAGATTGCAGTAGGAGCCGTGATTCCTGAACTGAAGGACGGCGGACCAGAACCTTACAGCGTGAAGGGAGCCAACCTGATGACCGCACACCCTGTAGAGGCTTCCATCCCTTATCAGGAAATTGCGCATTGCCTTGACAAATCTGTCGGCAGGATTGAGGCATCCATCCTCCATGTCCTCGAGCAGACACCGCCGGAGCTCTATTCCGACATTGTGGAGAACGGAATCTACCTTTCAGGTGGAGGAGCCCTGCTGAGAGGTCTTGCGACAAGGCTTACCGACAAGGTGAACATCCAGTTCCACGTTGCTGAGGATCCGCTCCATGCAGTGGCAAGGGGAACTTGCATCGCTCTCAAGAATGCAGAGAACTGCTCATTCCTGAAGAGATAGGATGCAGCACAGGAGAACCATAACGGGAACATTGATCAATACGGCAGTCTTCATTTTACTGGAGATTGCCGCACTTGGTATGTTGCGGCACGGCAGCGAGCTTCAGGACTTCTTCATTACCAGGGCGGCGCACGGCTTCCTCGGCAATGTCTGGGGACTGACCGAGACCATCAGGGGATATGCGACCCTCCGGAAGGAAAATGACAGGCTCGCCGGGGAAATACACCGGCTTACGGAGAAGGTGAGCAGGCTTGAAGAAGAAGCCGGGAAATACGCGGCCGGGGATTCTGCGGCATTCGTATCCGGGTTGCCGGGAAAATACGAGTTCATCCCGGCGGAAGTCATTAAGAACAGCGTCAACAAGCAGCATAATTATCTCATCCTCGGAAAAGGTTCGGAGGACGGGGTGAGACCCCAGACTGGAATCATTACCAGCCAGGGAGTTATAGGCATTGTAGATGCTGTCGGCAGGCACTATTCCTATGCCATTTCTTTCCTGAACTCCGAAAGCAGCATAAGCGCCAGAATCGGCAAGGACGGTTCCTCAGGCCCTATGTCCTGGGACGGGAAAGGCATGGGGAATGCATTGCTCCGGGAAATCCCCCTCCAGATGAAATTCGAGGAGGGAGACACGGTCTATACGAGCGGATTCTCCTCCATTTTCCCGCCTGACATTCCGTTGGGAAGAATAACAGGTTCAAGGATTGTGAACGGAGCCACTTACGAAATAAATGTCAGCCTTTTCCAGGATTTCTCCGCCGTGCGGTATGTATGCCTTGTTCGGAACAGGGACCTGGATGAGATACTTTCACTTGAGGAGGGAGAAACGGAAGAATGAAACACAATTACGGTATTACATTCCTGCTGATTACAGCGGCACAGCTTCTGATATGCAATTATTTGAATATCAGCGCTTATGTCACAATCAGCCTGTTGCCGGCCCTGTTCATCTGCTTTCCGACCAGATTCAGCACCCTCACCTCAATGCTTGCAGCATTCGCCACCGGCCTCGCAGTTGACCTTCTCGCCGAGGGGACATTGGGACTTAATGTTTTCGCTCTCCTGCCTGTGGCCGCATTGAGAAGAACATTGTGCGACTGGATATTCGGCAAGGAAATCAGCGTCCTCAATGAGGATGTTTCATTGAGGAAATTCGGTCTAATGAAAATGACGTTTGCCATCCTCATTGCCTATGCTGTTTTCCTGTTGTTCTACATTGCCGCCGACGGCGGTCCGGCAAGACCATTCCTTTTCAATCTTATGAGATTCGGCTGCTCACTGGTACCGGGAGTACTCATCTCGCTGGTGACTGCCGGAATCCTGGATCCGTACGGAGGACGGTGATATGAAACTGGACCGTGCCAACAAACTGAGAATCGGGCTTGTGATAATGGCGGGGATTCTCATCGCCCGAATTTTCTATATCCAGATTGTGGATGACCGCTACAAAATCGACGCGTCCAACAACTCGATGGTCTATGACATCATCTACCCGACCAGAGGCGTGATTTATGACAGGAACGGCAAAATCATCGTCGGCAACAAGGTGGCGTACGACATTCTCGTAACCCCGAAGGAAGTCAAGGAATTCGATACTCTCCTCCTTGCGGGAGTCCTGGATGTGGAGCCGGACTTCATCAGGGGGAAAATGGAGGAATACCGCAAGAACCGCAGGAGAATCGGCTACCAGTCAGTGATAATGATGAAGCAGGTGCCGGCCGAGCAATATATGAAATTCTCGGAGGTACTGTATAAATTCCCGGGATTCAGGGGACAGGTCAGAAGTATCAGGGACTACCCTTTCAATGCAGGAGGCAACCTTCTCGGCTATGTTTCGGAGGTTGACCAGGCCTATCTGGAAAGACATCCCGGGGAATACCGCTCCGGGGACTATGCCGGCAAGACAGGACTTGAGGCGGCCCGGGAAACTGATTTGAGAGGAGAGAAAGGTTACCATATATACCTCAGGGATTCCCACAACCAGATCCAGACCAGGTACAAGAACGGGGAAATGGACAAGGAAGCCATCCCCGGCAAGGATATCGTGACCACCATTGATGCTGAGCTCCAGCAATACGGCCAGCAGTTGATGCAGAACAAGGTCGGAAGTCTCGTGGCAATCGAGCCTTCGACCGGAGAAATCCTGACAATGGTTTCCAGCCCCGGCATTGACGTGGAAATGCTGGCGGACATCGGCAAGCATTACAAGGAAATTGTCAGCGACCCCCACAAGCCAATGTTCAACAGGGCTGTCCAGGCCCCGTACCCTCCGGGTTCAGTATTCAAGCTCGTAAACGGTCTCATCGGCCTCGAGGAAGGTGTACTCAAGCCTGAATACACCTACCCGTGCAACAAGGGCTACTATTTCGGCAGCCATAAGCTCGGATGCCACGCACACCCCTCCCCTCTCGACCTTGAGCATGCTATAATGATGTCCTGCAACGGATATTTCTGCTACGTGATGAGGAATATCCTCGAAAACAGGAAATACGAAAGCCAGGCTGAAGCTCTTGACAAATGGCACGACTATGTTACCAGTTTCGGATTCGGGCATAAACTTGGAAGCGACTTCCCTGCCGAACTCGGCGGAACCATCCCTACATCAGCCTATTACAACAAGGTTTATGGCAAGGGAGGCTGGAAGTTCACGACCGTCATCTCCATTTCCATCGGGCAGGGAGAAATCGGAGTGACCCCTCTCCAGATTGCCAATATGTGCGCCACGGTGGCAAACAGGGGCTACTACTACATTCCTCACATTGTCAAGGATTCCGACTCGCTCAAGATTGATGACAAATTCAGGGAGAGACAATATACCATGGTGGATACGACCAACTTCAAGAAGGTTATCAAGGGAATGTGGAAGGCCGTGAACAGCGGGTTCGGTTCAGGAGGAACGGCCAGCATTGCCGCTGTGGAAGGGCTCGACATCTGCGGAAAGACCGGAACCGCCCAGAACCCGAGAGGAGCGGACAATTCCGTCTTCATCTGCTTTGCCCCTATGGACAATCCGAAAATTGCAGTCGCCGCCTACGTTGAGAATGCAGGATTCGGAGCGACCTGGTCGGCGCCGATTGCATCCCTTCTTGTGGAAAAATATCTCACGGGGACCATAAGCGAGTCAAGGAAGCCGCTGGAGGAAAGAATGTTGAACGGTGACCTGATGTCCCGGGTCAAAACCTATTGACGTATGGCAAGTTATCGAAGCAGCAGACCCTTGTTGCAGTCCTATGACTGGAAATTGGTCTTCATATATATGGCATTGATCTTCTTCGGATGGTTGAACATATACGCCTCCATCCACGGAGGAGACAACATCGGGATACTCGATTTCAGCGTCAACAGCGGGAAGCAGTTTATCTGGATACTCACGGCATTGGGCCTCGGCAGCCTGATTATCTTCCTGATTCCCACAAACTTATGGGAAAGCGGAGCGGGCCTGATGTACATTATGGTCCTTTTTCTTCTGGTCGCCGTTATCTTCCTGGGCGTGGAAGTAAAGGGCTCAAGATCGTGGTTTGCTATAGGGCCTGTCCGGTTCCAGCCCGCAGAGATCTCCAAGATTACCACATCTCTCCTCATTGCATTCGTAATGAGCCGGCCAGGCTTCAAGATGTCCAAGTTTTCCAACTTTCTCCTGGTTGCCTGCATCATAGGCTTGCCGAT
>JBJEBP010000029.1:0-17096 GCA_051870135.1 Candidatus Cryptobacteroides sp.
TCATCCTATGTGGCAGGACTTTACTCCTATATGGTACAGTACAATGCCGGAGGAACCTCGGGTTCCGAGCACGATGACTTCGGAATGCTGTCCTGCCTTATGATAGGCGACTGGATGGCCGGTGACATTGTACTTCACGGAGCGCGGGGCTGGGGAATGTACGACTATGCATTCGACTACAGGGAATATGACTACAAGCGGCCTACTCAGCTCTGGTCAACATTCTACACTCTGATAAACAACTCCAACACCATCATTGACTTTTTCCAGCCGGGCGTGGACCCTGTCAATCCGTCATCGAGAGCCAATCTTGGCCAGGCCTATATGGTCAGGGCGATTTCCTACCTCTACCTGATTATGTATTTCCAGGACCCTACGGATGCCTCCGGTGCATTCAACAAAGATGCTGCCGGCGTGCCTCTCGTATATGCCACGAGGGATGCCAAGAGCTCCGACATCATAGCTTCAAGGCAGGGCAGGAATACTCTCGGAATCGTCTGTGAGCACATTGAGGAGAATATCAATGCTGCCATTCCGCTTCTTGACGGCTATGTGAGACCGTCCAAGATGTTCATTGACAAGCAGGTGGCCCAGGGGCTTGCGGCAAGGTACTATCTTTACACCCAGCAGTGGGACAAGGCTGCGGCCATGGCTGCCGAAGCGAGGAAGGGCTATGTCCTTATGGACCAGAACCGTCTCTATTCCGGCTTCATGGACATTGAGGATGCAGAGGTTATGTGGGGCTTCAACCACACTTCCGAGACACAGACTACTTACGCCTCCTTCTTCTCGCAGATGAGCAATGACTGCCCGGGATATGCCGGACTTGACCAGCTCGGCAAGCTGATTGACAGGAAACTCTACGATGCGATTTCGAACACCGACCTCAGGAAGGGGCTCTTCAATGGTCCGAACGGCGGAGATGCCGCTGCGGATGCTTCTGCAGTTGCTTCGACATTGCCATACGCGGCAAGGAAATTCGGCTATATGGACCAGTGGCTCCAGGACTACATCTACATGAGGGCAGCCGAGATGTATCTCATTGAGGCTGAATCATATATTCATCTGGGAAAGCAGTCCGATGCCCAGGCTGTGCTGTCAGAGTTCGCAGTGACACGCGACCCGGCGTGGAACAAGGATGCGACCCTTGACGAGGTCCATCTCCAGAGAAGAATCGAGCTTTGGGGTGAGGGACTTTCCTACTACGACAAGAGGCGCAACTCCGAGGCTTGCATCCGCTCATACGAGGGAACGAACCACAATATGGAGTTCCTCAATATAATCGTGGATGTACCTGCCCACCACAAGTACTGGCTTTTCCAGATTCCACAGAGGGAACTTCAGGAAAACATCTATATCACGGAAGAAGACCAGAACCCGCTGTAATGATTGAATTATGAGACATATTACTTATTATATGAGATTTTTGATTCCTTTGTCCATCTTCGGGCTGCTGGTTCTTTCCTGCGGCCTGGCTGAGGACAAGGATGAGGTAGAGGCAGGATTTGCGGACAGGAAAGACCGGATCCAGGTCTCGATAGGGGACAACTTCGAGGTGGATGAGTTCAATGGACTCCTCAGCGTCGATATCACCCTTTCAGGTTTCAACAATCTGATGCTCAGGCCGGAAGCCGGGCTGATGTCCTCCACTGACTTCGATTTCTACCAGTCCTCCTACACTGCGGTAAAGCCTGTTGACGGTACCGTCAACGCTACAGTGAGCGTGACACCGGGTACTACCAACTGGGTAATGGCGGTGGCATCCACTGTTGACGGTTCAGTCTATTCGGAGAAGGTGGCCGTGGAGGTTCCTGACGTGCCTTGGTACTACAAGTTCGCCGGGACATACGTTGGCGACTATGTATCTGCCGGCGACAATACCACATACAAGAACCATCAGGTCTATGTGACAGTCAGCGCGGACCACAAGTATGTGGCCCTGTACAATTTCGACCCTTATCTCGAAAATGTCCTGCCTGGCTACAAGCCTTCTGACAGGACTACCAACTATGTTATGGGTGCGGTGGATACCAAGACCCAGTCCATCAAGTTCTCGTCCTCTTCAAGTTTCTTCTCGCTGAACAATGATACATTCCAGTTCGCCCCGATTGCAAGTTTCGTGGGAGGAGTTATCAAGGTGGGCAATTCATTCGAAATCGGAGTCAGCGAGGACGGACAGATTCTTACTGTCCAGCAATACGGTATTTTCAATGTGGACGGACAGTATTTCGAGGAACTGTATGACAAGGACATTGTATTGACAGCTAACTGATTATGAGGAAGATGAAAAGAAAAATCGCTATATATTCCATCCTGGCCCAGATGATTGTGCTGGCTGCCTGCCAGTCTGAGCCGATGGAGGTCAAGACCGGGCCGGAAGTCGAGCCTGCTCCGGTTGAAACCGATGCCTGCGTGCCCGGGGTCATGAGGCTCCAGTTGACAGAGGAAGTTGCTGACAGGCTGATTCTTTCGGCCTCGGCAAACGGGGGTATCGTCAATGTTTCGGATATCCCGGAGGAACTTGCCGCAATGAATGTGGAATCATTGAAACCGTGCTTCTACATTGGCGGAAAGTATGAGAAGATGCAGAGAAAGCACGGACTTCACCTTTGGTTTGAGGCGGGCCTGGCGGAGAGTACACCTGTCACGAAGGCCGTATCCGCTGCGGGTCAGACTGCAGGTTGTGTAGTGAGCGCCGAACCTGTTTATCGTGTCAAGGAGATGTCCGTGACGATGAATGACCCTTATTATGCCTCGAACCAGTGGCATTACAACAATACCGGCCAGTTCGGTTTCCGCAAGGGCATTGATATGGGGCTCCAGAGGGCCTGGGACAAGTATGGGGCGTTCGGAAGCAGCGATGTAATTGTAGCAGTCCTGGACAGCGGCGTGGATTTCGAACATCCGGACCTCAAGCCCAATGCCTGGACCAATGAAGGTGAAATTGCAGGTAACGGGCGGGATGACGACGGCAACGGCTATGTGGACGATATCCACGGATTCAATTTCGTGACAGGTACCGGAACTATCCATCCTGTGGACCACGGAACCCACGTAGCCGGTACTGTGGCAGCCGCGAACAACAACGGAATCGGAGTCTGCGGAGTTGCCGGCGGAAGATATCCGGATATCCCTGGTGTCAGAATTATGGGAGTCCAGATGATTGACCCGTCCGTGAATCAGGGCGCTGATATGCTCAAGTCCTTCCAGTATGCTGCGGAGAACGGTGCCGTGATTGCCCAGAACAGCTGGGGATATGATGAGTCACAGCATGTTACGACATTGCCGCCTGCCGTCAAGAAGGGAATTGATTACTTCATTGAAGTAGCTGGATGTGACCCTGACGGCAACCAGATTGGTCCGATGAAGGGCGGTCTTGTCATTTTCGCCGCCGGCAATGATGCCGTGACAATGGCATTCCCTGCCGCTTACGAGAAGGTGATATCAGTAGCTGCCATAGGACCTTACGGCTCCCTCGCATACTATTCCAATTACGGTGACTGGGTGACAGTCTGTGCGCCAGGAGGAGATATGACCTATCCTGACGGTGGTGTCTATTCCACCAAGCCGGATGGTGCATACGGCGGTTATCAGGGTACTTCAATGGCCTGCCCTCACGTTTCCGGAATAGCAGCCCTGCTTCTTTCCGAGGCCGGCGGCCCGGACTATACCAACCAGGACCTCTGGGATGCGCTTGTAAGATCAGTGGATGAGAGTATCTATGACTTCAATCCGGGGTATATCGGAAAACTCGGAAAGGGAATGGTGGATGCCGAACTGGCACTCTCAACCCTCAACAGGGAGGCTCCCCAGCCAGTCACGGACTTCAATGTTTCGACATTGTCCAACTCCATAGTATTTGACCTGACTGTTCCTTCGGATGACGGGGGTACAGCAAAGGCCGGATACATCAATGTATATTACAGCAGGGCCGCATTCACCGCCGCGACAATGAACAGGGCAACCAAGGTGCAGTACAAGGTGGCTGACCTGGAACCATCAGGTGAGGGCCGGGTCAAACTCGCAGTGAAGCATCTCGAATTCGAAACCGGATACTACTGTGCGCTGACAGCCTCCGACTTTGCCAGGAACGAGTCCGGACTCTCCACTGTCCAGCACGTCACCACAGGCAAGAATTCCTCTCCATCTGTCAGGAGTCTTTCCGGCAACAACCTGACTGTCAGGTCCTGGGACAATCTCAATGTACAGTTCGAGGCTACCGACCCGGATGGACACGATGTGACCATATTTATTGACAATCTCGAGTCCAGCATGCAGTTCTCATACGACAATGGAATCGGAACTCTCCTCATCCGGGGTGCAGAGGCTGCCGAGGGCAAGCACACTGTCCCGGTGAGCGTGGTGGACGAGTACGGGGCTATGGGCTCAATGGAATTCAATTTCACGGTGCTCGCCAATACTGCTCCTGAACTTATAATGGATCTTCCAGCATTGGCAGTCAACGGACCGGGAGCCAGCTCGGAGCTAACCATCAGTGACTATTTCAGTGATGCGGATGCGGAGCCTTTGTTCGCCACGGTGGAATTTACAGACAGGAATATCGCAGCATTCTCATACTCGGAGGGTATAGCTGTCTTTACTGGCAAGGCAGTGGGAAGCACACGTGCGCGCCTCACTGTTTCCGATGCAAGGGGAGCTGCCGCTTCATCGGAGTTTACCCTTGTAGTCAGGGATGCATCAGTCCCTATGGACATCTATCCTAATCCTGCCACTGACTATGTCTATGTCCGTACCGGAGTGGACACAGATGCTTCCGTCAAGGTTTATTCCGCCTCGGGAGCCATCGTATGGTCCGCCTCCAATGTCGTGGTTTCGCTCAATTCTCCATTGAAAATTGACTTGTGGGACATTGCGCCGGGCGTATATACATTGTCTCTTGAGACAGCCAAGGGCACTTACAAATCCAAATTCTCCAAGAAATGATGAAAACAAGACATATCTTAGCTTTTCTTCTGCCATTGATGACATCGGTGGCTGTGCAGGCGAAGGATACCGCCATGCCGTTCCTTTCCATATCCCCGGATCCTGTATCGATGGCAATGGGAGGAACTGCGTCCAAGGGCGCTTTCTCTCATTTCAGCTCGCTTGCCGAAACCGGAGTCAAGGCTGGTTCGCTTGCATCCGGGATATCCTATGGATATTTTCAGCCGACAGTTACTGCCTCTGACGTTCTTTCACTCGGAGCCGTCTATGGCATTGACGAGAGGTTCGGTGTTACATTCGGGGTCCTCGGCAATATTGGTGAAAGATATTCTGTGACAGGGGAGTACGGAGAGCCTCTCGGGGATTACAGGCCTTCGGATTTCAGGATTGGAGCCGGTTTTTCCTGGAGGATTCTTGACAAGTTCTCGGCAGGATTATCCTTGAACTATGCCCAATCTTCACATTCTCCTGGGATGGACGGGGCAAGGAATGTCAGCCGAACTGGGTTTGCCGACATACAGTTCCGCTACAAGCCGCTCGAATGTCTCGGGATCAGCCTCACAGGAAAGAATCTCGGCATTCCTGTCGATACTTATGCGCTTCCTTACTATGCACAATTGGGCGTGGACGGGGACTGGCGTTTCGGAAAACATTCCCTTTATGCCGCAGTTGAGGCCGGGATGTATTTCAGCCCATCTGCTGTCAGTGTGAATGCGGGTGTCCAGTATGGCTATGCCGACCATTACTTTGTCCGTGCAGGTGGACATTACTGCGGCAAGGAAGCGGGAATCCCTTCATTCTTCTCGGCTGGCGCCGGACTGCTCTTCGCAGGTTTCAGTCTTGACATTTCCTGGAACTATGCTTCGGGTCCAATGAAGAATACCATCAATGTGGGAGTAGGCTACAGATTTTAATTTCAATAAGATATGACCAGAAAGTTATTCATATATGCTCTTGCCGGGCTGGCATTCATTGCCTCCGGCTGTGAGGGGAATGAGGAGGACCAGGGTACGGGTGCACCTGACATCAGCCTTGACAATATTGTAGTTGAGAACAATACAGTCTCGTTTGACGTGATTTCTTCCAATTCCATTTATTCTTCCTATCTCGTCACCAGGGCTGATGAGCTCCCGGAGAATATGCCGGTGGAGAACATCCTTTTCAATGGCAAAGAGGTCGGCCAGGACAGGCAGAGGGTTTCCGTGAGCGGATTGGATTGGGACAAGACATATACAATCCAGGTTGCTGCAATGAGTTATTCCGGGGAATATTCCACCACCCAGGAGTCATTCTTCGTCAAACTTGACTGGAAAGAGTTTGTGCATCCTGCCAATACCTACATCGTCTCGTCAGAAGGCTTCTACGGCTTTGTCCCGAAGAAAGTTGACGGTACTCCGATAAAAATTTCTTCCGCTGACTGGATTTGGGCAAGTTCGGAAGAGGCTTTTGCCAAGAAACAGAACATCATTTCCGATGTCAACTATTCCGACGGTGCCATCAAGTTCAGGACTACAGGCAATGAGGGCAATGCGGTAATATGCGGCTTTGATGCCGGAGGCAATGTGGTATGGTCCTGGCTCATCTGGTGCACAGACCAGCCGAAGGATGTGAGGATTACCGAGAAAACCTATTTCCTCGACAGGGTTATCGGAGCTACCGGAGCGACCCAGGAAGAGGGTCGTAAGGCTTGGAGCACAATACTTTACCAGTTCGGAAGAATATCTCCTATTTTCGGTGGCTATGAGGATGAATGGGGTGAGGCCCAGGTGTTCTCCGAGGCCCGGAAATATACTGTGTTCAACAATGCTTACGATTTGGACTGGACACTTGACCACGGCCAGGTCTATACCCGAGAGGAGGCTGATAGCCACCCTACGACATTCTATACCGGAGTTGACAACCAGAAAGACGGCGTGTGGTGCTCAGGCCCGTGGAGTTGGGAATTCCTTGGCTCCTGGTATGGTACGGTGAGGATGTGGGACGATTATGACCGCTTCAAGACAAATCTTGACCCTTGCCCGTACGGATATCGTGTTCCCGCCGGTTCCGACTGGGGCAAGACGGCAGAGTTTGAGGCCCGTATGGAAAAGGTAGGGACTACGGACGAACCGGTTGGCTGGTATTACACCTTCAATGGCGAAAAGTCCTGGTTCCCTTGCGGAAACTCCGGCAGAATCTGCTACTCAGGCGAACTTGCAAGAGGATTCGGCGGAATCACCTTCCTCTGGAACAGTACAATGTTCAATCTCGGTGACGCAGACTTCGGAAAGGTTGCTGATGCTTATCCGACCAGATGGTCATTCGGCTTCGAAGGCATAGGATACGGTGTGGAAACACCTGCGAATCCGGGATTCGGACTCGCAGTGCGGTGTGTCAGGATTGACGAGTAGATCTCTCCACTCGCTTCGCCCGGTCGAGATGACAGAAAAGCCGCTTCGCCAGTGTGAAGCGGCTTTTTCGTCAGTGCTACAGTAGTTTGGAAGCGATCTCTGAGAGTTCGCTTCTTTCGCCTTTACGCAGGAAGACGTGTTCGAAGAGGCGTTGCCCGGCCATTTTCTCCCCTAAGTGGGTCAGTCCGTTTGACCATTGGTCCAGATAAGGCTGGTCAATCTGGAAAATGTCACCCGTGAACACTATCTTGGTGCCTTCCCCGGCCCTGGTGATGATGGTCTTGATTTCGTGCGGGGTAAGGTTCTGTGCCTCGTCAATGATGAAGTACGCCTTGCCCAGGCTCCTTCCCCTTATGTATGCAAGCGGGGTTATGAGGAGCTTCTCATTGTTCACGAGGCTTTCAAGCTTCTGGTATTCCTTGCTGCTCGGCCTGTAGAGGGACTTGATGACATTGAGATTGTCCATAAGAGGCTGGAGGAAAGGTGACATCTTGCTCTTCTGGTCTCCCGGCAGGAAGCCTATCTCCTGGTTTCCGAGAACTACGGTAGGGCGCGACAGGATAATCTGTTCATAGTCCCGTTCCTGTTCCAATGCTGAAGCAAGGGCGAGGAGAGTCTTTCCTGTTCCGGCCCCTCCGGTGAGCGACACAAGCTGGATTTTCTTGTTCAGGCAGGCGTCCAGGGCAAATTTCTGCTCATCATTCCTCGGCTTGATTCCGTAGGCCTGTCTTGACTTCACCAATACGATCCTGTCTGCATCAGTGTCGTAACGTCCGCATACAATCTCCTGGCTGTCAGGCCATTTGAACTTGTAAAGCTGGTTGGCCATTGGCTCTTTCTTCGATACGGACTGCCAACTGATGGAGTTGTTCTGTCCGTATTGGAGTTCCTGGAGGAGTTCTGCAGGGAGGTTGTCGATGGTCTGCACTGTTTTCTGGGAATCTTCGACCCTGTTCTCCTCCACACGGTCGGTCAGATAGTCCTGTGACACCATTCCAGCGGCCTTGGCCTTCATCCTGAGGTTTATATCCTTGGTTACGAGGGCTGTGAAGCGTCCCGGGTTGTTGTCCCTGACCCAGATGGCCGTCGAAAGTATCCTGTGGTCCTGGATGTCATCGTGGAAAAGATCCTTCATGTCATCCGGGAAAGGATGGTTGGGCTCTATTTTTATGTTGCCGAGACCATTGCCGAGAGGGACGCCCGCCTTCCCGAACATCTTTCCCTCGGTGAGCCTGTCAATGAGCCTCATGAAGCCCCTGGCATTGAAACTCAGGGCATCATTGCCTTTCTTGAACTTGTCCAGCTCCTCTATCACGGCAATCGGGATGACTATGTCATTGTCCTGGAACTTCTTTATCGCCTTGTAGTCGTGCAGGATGATATTGGTGTCCAGGACGAAAATCTTGGGTTTGCCGGCGGACTTCCCGCCAGATGGTACATTAGCGTATTTGGATGTCATGGTAATGTGGTATTTTGTCAATCTTCACCTTCCGGGACCCTGTTCTCAATCAGGGACTGGAGTATTCCTGAAATGCCTCCGTCGGGGTTGCCGGTGATGCGCAGGGCAGTGCCGCCCGGATGCCCGAGCGGGTAGTAGGCCACGTCCTGAAGCAGAAGCTCGGCATCTACATAATCGAAATCGGACGAACTGATTTCAATCACGACTCCGGGGATTTCTCCGAAGAGTATGTTGACCAGGTCGTTCTCGCCGTAGGATTGCATGACGGTACCGAGTTCGATACCGGCGCCAATGCCATCCTGGCACATTCCGCCCAGGGCAGTCATCAATCCGCCACGTCCTACAGTACGGCCGGACAGTACGATTCCATCCTCTACGAATTCACGGACAACTTCGAAGCAGTCCATGAAGTAGTCTGTGTCCCCGATTTCCGGAGCCTTCCCTCTCCCAAGTTTCTCGGCTTCCTCAATCAGGGAACCTCCAAGCCTGTATGAGCAGGTATCGAAAGGTATGTAAATCAGCCAGTTGTCCTGTTTGCCGACTATGGTGTCAGGACATTTGCGGTCTTCTTCCATAACCGGATTGGTGGTCGTGAACGGGTCGGTAAACAATTCAGACGTATCTTCTTCAAAGGACTCCGCAGCATTGTCCCCGGCCACTGAAGGGGTGAAAACCAGAGTCTGGCGGCCTTCAACAAGAGAGTATCCGCCCAGCCTGATTCCCATCATGTCGGTGTACCAGCAGGTGGATTCCACAGAGGAATAGAAGGATGCGTAACTGTCAACCTTGCTGAAATCCCAGCGCCATTCCGCCCTGAGTAACAGGTCGGACACCCTGAAATGTCCGCATTTCCACAATGTGTCAATGATGGCCTGCGCCGCTATGATTCTGGATATGTCAGCCGATGATGCTGCCGGGATATCAGATTCCCTGCCAGCAAGTCCTGCCACATCTGCCGCATATTTGTATATGTCGTTGATTGAAAGCTCAGTACGGTATGGAGCCGGGTCGGTGCTTTCGTCCACAACAGGCTCTTTTCCAGTTTCGTCTTTCTCTCCGGAGTCCGTGGCCTCTTCCTTGATTGATGCCGCCTGCAGTATCTGCTTCGGTGTCAGGTCCATCCTGATGCCGTCAATGACATAGGTAGAGTCCAATGCGGATGTGATGTCTCTCTTCATATTCGGAATTGAAGTTTGGGTAAAATTAATAAAACCCGACGTAAAAATGAAGAAGAAGGGCAAAAAAGATTATTTTTGTGCAAAAATCAGGAAAATGAGGAGAATCGAAGTATGCTGTGTCTCGGCCCGGGATGTGCTTGAGGCAAAAAAAGGCGGGGCAATCAGGGTGGAACTCTGCACGGCAATCAGTTCCGGAGGTGTGACTCCGTCTATCGGTCTGGTCAGGAATGCCGTAAGTGCTGCCAATGGGGAACTGCTTGTCAATGTGCTCATCAGGCCCCGGGAAGGGGGATTCTGCTACGATGAGCCTGAAATCAGGACAATGCTGGAGGATATTGAGGCCTGCCGCAATGCCGGGGTGGACGGCGTGGTCATAGGGGCCCTTACTCCGGAAGGAGACATTGACATGGATGCCTGCAGGAGAATGATGGAGGCTGCCAATGGGATGAACGTAACCTTCCACCGTGCCTTCGACGTTTGCCGTAATCCCGGGAAAGCATTGGAACAGGTCATTGAACTTGGCTGCGACCATCTTCTGACCTCCGGGCAGAGACCTACGGCACTGGAGGGCTCATCATTGATAGCAGACCTTGTAAGGCAGGCTGCCGGCCGGATAACAATAATGCCGGGATCTGGTGTGAATCCCGGCAATATCGCTGAAATTGAATCTGTTACATCTGCTTCTGAATTTCATTCCACAGCCCGTGGACTTGTTCCTGACTCATCCCTCCGCCACGTTCCTGAACTTGGCTTTGACGAGGTCAGCAAGGTTCCCGGAATGGTCCTTAGGACTTCCTCCGGGGTGGTCAGAAGCCTCGTGGGCTAAAGCTTTTCAATCACATTCTTCAGCTGGATGCCAAGCGAGGTGTTGTATCCGGTTGAGAGATAGACGATTCTTCCGAAGCTGTCGCATATTGTGACCACCGGAAGAGTCAATGACTTGCTGTGGCAGCCGTCACAGAGCATCTTCCTGATGCTGCCGTCCACATCAATTCCGAAGGATGCGGTTGAAGCGAGGTATTGTCCTCCATCATTGTCAGGCATCTTCAGGCCGGCGGCATCCACTGCGGTAGGGCTGAGCATCACGATTGGCCTGCCCCATTTTTCGAATGTCGCCTGCATCCCGGCAAGATCCCTCAGGGCGTGGTTGGTAGGCTCGTCCCCTGTGCCGACTACTGCGAGGAGGAAGTATCCGCGGCCGGTTGTGGAGAGGATTGATGTTTCCTCAGCATTCTCTCCGACAGGGAGATACTTCTTCTCGGCGTCCATTGTGCCGATTACGCTGACATCTTCCTCGGCCTTCCTCATAATGAGCTCGACATCTGTGTTCTTGCCTTCTTCGACATTGAAGGATACCATTCTGCACAGAACTTTTCCGCTTGCCATCCTGCTTCCGCAGACGAGGAGGTAGGAGCCGGCATCCAATGTGAACGGCTTGCTGAAGTATTTCGCGGAGGCCTCGGCTCCGAGTTCCGTGGCATCGCCTTCCTCGAATTCAAGGAGATATCTTACGCCGTCTTCAATGCGGCTGATGGAGAAATGTCTGTAATACTCAGGATTGTCCATTGTGCCGCTGCCAGGGGTGTAGAGCATTGTGAATGTGCCTTTCGGGGTGGCCTTGCCCTGCCCAGCCTCTTCTGAACGGATATTGATCCACTCTCCGGTCTCCCTTGAGACATACTGGGACTGGCCTGTCATGGAATTTACCCTTGCAGGTATGCCGAATGTCCTCAGCGCCGCAACCGTGAAAATGTCCCAGGACCGTGCATCGGTTTTGCCTATCCTGAGTGTGCCTTCCGGTGTGGCCTGGAGCCTTCTCGGGTTGAGTTCATCTGCTATTTCAATGTTCTCCTTGGCCCAGCCTATAACGTCCTCTGCCTTCGGATTATCTCCGAGAGCATTGACAAGACCTGCCCTGATGGCATTGTGATATGGCTGGAGGAACTCCCCGCCGGCTCTCGGGCAGAGCACCCACTCGTCATAGAGATCTTCAGGATAGCCTTCGGCCAATGCCGGGGCAGTATCGAGAAAATCCCTGAGCACTGCTTCTTTGGTATCCCTTACATCCTTCCTGCTGACGTTTTCGAGTATGCTGAGGGCATTTTTCAATGCTGCCTCATCCTTGCCGGCAGCGTAAGATATGAAGGAAAGAACATCTCTCCAGTTGCCTCTTGATGCGATGAGCTGCCCGGCGGCAGATTCTCCCTCCATGGTGAGCTTTCCGTCAGCATAGAGGCGTGGCAGCCCGGTTGCAGCTATTCTCTCCTCCGCCTTTGCCCTGTCGCAGAATGTGGATGTATAGGCATTGCGAATCGAATCTTCCTGTGCCAGCCTGATTTTGTTGTATGCGATTGCTTCCTCGCTTGCCTCGGCAGGAATGCGGCCCGGTGCAGGAGGGTTGATGTCGAATTCGCATTCAATCAGGTCTGAGTCAGTCCTTTCAAGACGCACGGTGGCGTTGCAGACATCGCCTTCTCCGGAGATCAGGGCGTGGCCGCTGAGACCATCCTTTGATGCCCAGGCAAGCATGTCGCCGTAACCGGTATGGAGGGTAGCCTTGCCCTCTGCATCCGAGGTAAGGGTCACGGCCTTGTAAAATTCGCCGTAATTGTAGATGCAGAACTCTACTCTTGCGCCTTCCACAGGCTTGCCGTCGCGGTCAACCACGGTCACGACATTGTTCCTGGTCTTGACGTAGTTGCTCACAACATTGATCTCGGTGAATGTCTTTGTCCTGCGTATCACATCCTCCGGCCCGTGATAGTCTCCGTACACGAGGGTGTGCATAAGGAGTGCCCTTGCGGCAGGCTCGTTGAACCAGGCCATATTGAGCTCGGCTTCAGGTTCGCAGGCACCGAGGAATGACCATTTCCCGTCGGTCCAGACCTCCACCCAGGCGTGGTTGTCATCGGTGTGGGCCCAGCGTGGGGTATAGACCTGCCTTGCAGGAATGCCTACAGCCCTCATTGCGGCCACGGTGAATGTGGACTCCTCGCCGCAGCGTCCCAGACCTGTGAGAATGGAGGCCTGCGGGGATGATGTCCTGGCATCTGACGGCGTGTAGGTTACTTTTTCGTGGCACCAGTGGTTTACCTCAAGGGCTGCGTCGTGCATCGAAAGACCTGCCACCCTGGCCTTGAGTGTGTCGTAGTAAACGGTCCTGAAATCGTCCAGCCTCTCGTTGTTGACGCGCAGTGGCAGTACGAAATGCCTGAACAACTGGTCAGGAACCTCCTTTCCCCAGGACATTTCCTTCCTGGCCTTGAGAGTAACTTTGACATTGTCGAGGAAATACTGCTGCGAGTAGTCCCCCTTGTCGGCGGAGCTCATGTACGTGTTCAGGAATTCCATTGCGTCTGCCTCCTTTCCGGTCATACGCAGTCCGTCCACGGTCCTGCCGCATCCTGCAGCGGCAAGAAGAGCCAATGCTCCGGCGATGATTCTGATGGTTCGTGTCATAAGATGTTATTGAATGTCGGTTATGTTCATTTTGTCGATAGGATGATGTTCCAGCACGTCCCTTTGCCAGGTGGAACTGTCAATGTGGGTGTAAATCTCGGTCGTGAGAATGTCGGCGTGCCCCAGCATCTGCTGCACCTGCCTCAAGTCCGCACCACCCTCTATCAGATGTGTGGCGAAGGAATGTCGGAATGTATGGGGGGAAATCTCCTTCGTGATTCCGGCCGCCAGAGCCTGCTTCTTGACCATATTGAATATTGAAATACGGCTTAGCTGCCTTCCGAACCTGTTCAGGAAGAGAATGTCCCCTGACTTCCGGTCTGCCGGTTCCGGCCTGATTTCCAGATATCTGCGTATTGCGTCCGCTGCCGGTTCACCCATGGGGACAAGTCTTTCCTTGTTGCCTTTGCCGAGAATCCTGACAAATCCTTCATCGAGGAAAATGTTGGAAATCTTAAGTTCGGATGCCTCGCTGACTCTCAGTCCGCAGCCGTACAGGACTTCCAGTATTGCCCTGTCCCGGACTCCCATTGCCGTGGAAGTGTCCACGGAGTCCAATATGTCATCCACCTCCCCAATCGAAAGTACTGAAGGGAGATATTTTCCGGGTTTCGGGGCTTCAACCCCGTCAGACGGGTCCGTGGAAATGTAATTTTTTTCCACCATCCATCCGCAGAATGCCCTGATTGAACTCAGGAACCGTCCCTGGCTCAGTTTTGAGACTTTCTTCCCGCCAAGATGGGCCAGGTAGGCGGTAATATCCTCCTTGGTCAGCATCCGGAGGTCCACTTCGCTGTCTCCGGCCTGCCCGGACAACCAGGTGCACATTTCCCTGATGTCCGAGCAGTAGGCCTTCCAGGTATTCGTGGACAGGCTTCTCTCGACAAGAGCTGCCCTGAAATCCTCAATAAGGCATTCTGGTTTCCCGGAATTCATTCTACTTCAATATTCTGTATCTGTGGCAGTAGTCAAGCTGCTGTGCGAGGAAGTCCTCCGGATAGCGGATTTCATAGTCCACGATTTCCCCGTTCTTCTCGACAGGCACAATGTCAGGGTTCACGAAGCCGCCATAAGGCTTGAGGCCGAGAGCCTCATACCTTTCCTTGACCTCCTTGTGGAGTTCCGGGTCAACATTGACACCGTAGCCGAGAACGAGGGCCTTGCCGGCCTCATAGTCACCCTCTGACTTGATTCTCTGGATTTCCGCGAGGAGCTTTCCGAACAATGTCCTGAGCGCATCATAGTCATTGACAACGAAGTAGGTCTTGCCGTCCCTGACTTTCTTCTCGATGACATTGTCCTCCTTGCCTTTCTCATAGCACCAGGCGGCAATGAGCTGGCGGTTCTGCATGTGGGCCTCCGTGACCTTGCGGCCAAGCTCGATGCGGGTGAGCTGGACCATCAGGCCGTTGCGGATATAGTTGGCATAATGCGGCTTGTAGGCCTCTGCAACAGGGAGAATCCCCAATTCGACAAGTTTCGGGTCGGCCATATAATAGAGCCCGAAAAGGTCTGCCCTGGCCTCTTCCAATGCTGATGCGAATTCCCCCATTGCGGTCCCTGAAACTCCCGGAAGGAGCTGGCCGGAACCGTGACCAAGGCATTCGTGGAGGTCGGTGTGGATTTCGTCTGCATATCCGCCGTACTTCTTCTGCAGTTCCTTTTCCTCCTGGGAATATGCGAATTCCTCAAGGGTTGAGGCAGGGGACTCATTGGCAGCAGCATCGTATGCGTGGGTAATATTGGCGATTGTCACGGACTTGGAGCCGTACTCCTTCCTGATCCAGTCTGCGTTGGGAAGATTGATTCCGATAGGTGTTGCAGGGTAGCATCCTCCTCCGAGGCAGGCAGCATTGATGACCTTGGCGGAAACTCCCTTCACGCTCTTCTTCTTGAACCTGTCATCGATTGGGGCATTGTCCTCGAACCACTGGGCATTGGCGCTGAGCACCTCTGTCCTGGCCGAGGCTGCCGAATCCTTGACATTGACAAGAGCCTCCCAGTATGCCTTGCGGCCGAGAGGGTCATTGTAATCCTCCACGAATCCGTTGGTGAAGTCAACGGTGCCGAGAGTGTCGGTAAGCCAGGTGATGTTGTACTTGTCCCAGAGCCTGAGATTTCCAGTCCTGTAGTATTCCTGGAGCTCGCTGATTTCCTGCCTCTGGGTATCATTCTCTGCAACTGCCTTGGCTTTCTCCAGTTCCTCGCAAATCTTCTCGAGGGTCTTGCCGTAGATGCCTCCGACCTTCCAAGGGAGTTCCACAATGTTGCCGTTCTCATCTTTCACGACCTTGGTGTTCAGTCCGTAGGAAATAGGATGCGGGTCGTTCTTGTCAATGATGCTGTCATAGTAGGCCTCGACTTCTTCCCTTGTGACTCCTTCGTAGAAATTCACTGCGGAGAGGGCCACGATGTCACCTTCCGAATCGGAAGAACGCCTCTGCGCGAGGATTGAAGGGTCGTATATCACAGGTATGAGGGCGTCGCATTCATCCCCGTGTCCGACTGCCTCCATAAGTGACCTGAAGTACTCATCGCTGCATTCCGGGGTGAATTTGTCCTCGGCATAATGATGGTGTATGCCGTTGCTGAAGAATACTCTCTTGGCATAAATGAGAAAATTGGAGTAGTCCGCGCATTCCTTGTCGCCGTTGTATTTTTCAATGATATCCTGAAGAACGTTGCGCACGTCGAGGTTGTACTTGCAGTTCTGGTCCCAGTGAATGTCCCAGCCGTACTTTGTGGCCTCGCTGAGATGGTAGATATACTCTTTCTGCCTGAGTGACAGGTCTTCCCATCCCGGAATCCTGTATCTCATAATCTTGATGTCCGCGAACTGGTCAATGAGATATTTGAAGTTCTCATCGCTTTTCTTTTCATTGTTCTGCCCGCAAGATACCATTGCCGCGGCAGAGGCTAATGTCAATAGCATTTTCGATAAAGTGTTCATATAATGTGTTCTTTGTTTACGTTGGAAGGGTGCACTGATGCCCAATCAGTGACGAGTCCTCCTGCAAAAATAGGAAATATCGCTGACAAATTGCTATATTTGCAGTCTATGAAATTGATTTTGCGACATATATTCCCCGTGTTTGTCCTGCTGGCTGTCCTTGCCTGCTCGAAGGATGACGATTTCGGCATTGACGGTAATGGAAGCGACAGGAGGGGGCCATCGGAGACAGTGGTCCCGAAAGTGGCTGTGAAGCAGGTGCTTCTGGCCTATTCCGCTGGTTTCAACAGCCTCAGCGCTGATCTGGAGGATGATATAAGAGAATTGAAGACAGGCTGGATTCCGGCGAAGAATTCCCCTTCGGCCCTTCTGGTCTTTTCAAAACGCACTAAGGACAACAGGTCGGATTATTCCATAAAGACACCTGCTCATCTCATCCGTCTGTATAGGGGAGTGGACGGGAAAGTGGAATCTGATACCCTCAAAACTTGGCCTGAAGGTACTGTGGCTGCATCTGCGTCTACCTTGGGCGAGGTCCTGTCCTATGTCCAGGAGGAGTTTCCGGCTTCCGAATACGGTATGATATTCTCTTCCCACGCCTCAGGATGGGTGCCGAAGGGATATTATTCCACTGGCACGATAACCCAATATGCATCAGGCATGAATATGGCCCCGGGACTGCTTCCGGCATCTGAGAGGCCGGTGTATAGCCTTGA
>JBJEBP010000030.1:0-4001 GCA_051870135.1 Candidatus Cryptobacteroides sp.
TGATGGCTGAGAACGAGAGGTTCACATTGGAAAACAATCTGATCTGTGCCGACATTGACGTTGAGAAACTCCAGATCCTGAGGCAGAAGGAGAGCACATACCATCTTGTTTCTCCTGACGGTAGAAGGGACGGGGAGCTTCGGGATTGTTACCTGAGGATTCCTGCAGGTTCAGGCGCTGATACTGATTTCAATGCCGAACTGTATCGCCACATCGAGGCGCACCCGTTCGTACCAGGCTATAGCATTTCTTCAGCTGACACTATTGAAAACATTGAAGCACTGAAGGAAAGAGATGCTAGATGTGAGGAAATAATGGCCATACAGACAATGGGCCTGGCGACGAGACTGGCACATATCAACTGCTGCTCCGCCGTCATTGGCATATCCGGCGGACTCGACAGCACATTGGCATTGATAGTGACAGTCCTGGCATTCGACAAACTTGGCTGGGACCGCAAACGCATCATCGGTGTGACAATGCCGGGGCTTGGTACGAGTGCGAGGACAAGGGGCAATGCATGGGATTTGATGGAGGCTCTCGGCGTCACGGCCAGGGAGATTCCTATCGGCAAGGCCGTAGCGCAGCATTTTGAAGATATCGGACAGGATCCTACATTGACGGATGTCACTTATGAGAATTCCCAGGCCCGCGAAAGGACCCAGATTCTCATGGACGTGGCCAACAAGGAAGGCGGCATCGTCGTCGGTACGGGAGACCTTTCCGAACTGGCCCTGGGATGGGCGACATACAACGGAGACCATATGTCAATGTATGCCGTGAATGCGAGCATTCCGAAGACATTGGTTCGCTTTCTGGTAAAATGGGCGGCGGAAAAGAAGTTGATTGGTGTTGCGAACGGCGGCAGAACTGCCACTGACATACTTTTGGACATAGTCGATACACCTGTCAGCCCGGAGTTGAAGCCTGTGGACGAGAAAGGCGAGATAGCCCAGAAAACAGAAGACCTGGTAGGTCCGTATGAACTCCACGACTTCTTCCTTTACAATTTCTTCCGTCTGGGATACTCCCCTTCCAAGATTCTTTTCCTGGCAAGGAAAGCGTTTGCCGGGCAATATGAGGACGCTGTCCTGGAGAAATGGCTAAGTACTTTCGTGAAGCGTTTCTTCGCACAGCAGTTCAAGCGTTCGTGCCTGCCGGACGGACCGAAGGTCGGTTCTGTGTCACTCTCGCCAAGAGGTGACTGGAGAATGCCTTCAGATGCGTGGAATACATTGTTTTTTAACGACTTGCAATAAAATGAAATTCTCTTTAATCATGACATCGTTATTGGCCGGGCTTTTCTGCTGGAACTGCCAGGCTCAACCTAAATTTGAATCGCTGGGCAATGAAGGCTTCGCAGAGGTGTTGAAGGACACCACCGTTCAGCTCGTGGATGTGCGCACACCGGAGGAATTTGCGGAGGGGCATATACCGGATGCATTGAATATCAATGTAATGAGCGAAGATTTCATCGCTTTGGCCCTTTCGGCATTGGACAAGAAAAGGACAGTTGCTGTCTATTGCCGGAGTGGAAGAAGAAGCAAGAACGCGGCCGGGCAGCTTGTAAAGGAGGGATTCAATGTCGTTGAGCTCGAGGGCGGCTTTCTAGGTTGGGATGGGCCGAAGACTGCACCGGCTGAAACTGAATCTGAAAATTAGCACAAATGTCTGTAAATAAACAAGATACGATATGCGCCCCTGCAACCCTACCAGGAACAGGGGCGATTTCAATCATCCGTGTCAGCGGTCCGGACACCTTCCGGATTGCGGACAAAGTGGTCCATTGCAATGGCCTGCCGATTTCATCAACTGATGGCTACCGGATAAGGTACGGAACGATTCTGGACAATGACGGTTCTGTCATTGACAATGTCCTTGTAAGTGTTTTCCGTGCACCGCATTCATACACAGGCGAGGATTCAGTTGAAATCTCCTGCCATGCGTCTTCATACATTGTCCAGAGCATTACAGGGCTGTTGCTGGATGCAGGTGCAAGGTCGGCCGGACCGGGCGAATTCACGCAGAGGGCCTTCGTGAACGGCAAGATGGATCTTGCCCAGGCCGAAGCCGTTGCTGATGTCATTGCCGCCCAGGACAAGGCTGCACACAGGGTCGCGATGAACCAACTGAAGGGCGGATATTCCAAGGAACTTGGAGAGTTGCGGGCCAAATTGCTGAAAATGACTTCTTTGCTGGAACTGGAGCTGGATTTCAGCGAGGAGGACGTGGAATTTGCGAACCGTGATGAATTGGTATGTCTTGTAAGGAATATACTCGATCACGTTACCGCCCTGGCATCTTCCTTCAAACGTGGCAATGCCATCAAGAACGGATTGCCTGTGGCCATAATCGGGCCGGCAAACTCGGGAAAAAGTACTTTGCTGAATGCCATTGTGGGTGAAGAGCGGGCCATTGTTTCAGATATAGCCGGTACGACCAGGGACACGATTGAGGAAGTGTTCAATATTGGAGGTGTTTCTCTACGTTTCATTGATACCGCCGGGATAAGGGAAACTGATGAAGTCGTGGAGCAGATTGGCATTGGAAGAGCACTCAAGAAAATGAGTGAAGCTTCGATAATTATCTGTATGCTGGATGCGACGAGAGAACCTGACGAATTGAAAGAAGATGTTCAATTTTTCCTAAACAATGCAGACTTGTCTGAACAGCGGATCGTTCTAGTATTGAATAAAATTGACCTGATTAATGGTGATATTGACGGGTTTATTAAACGTTTAACATGCGGTAACAAAAATGTTAACCATAGTAACAATTTTGTTTTTCTAATTGATAATAATCAGATTACAATTTCATTGATAAAACTCTCTGCAAAGACAGGATACGGCTTGGATACTCTAAGAAACTACCTGTCAGAATCAGCAACCGAATTGGTAGGAATGTCCGATTCTACTCTTGTAACCAACCTCCGCCACTACGAAGCCCTGCGGAAATCAGAGGCTCCGCTGCGCCGCGTCCTGGCCGGCCTGGGCGCCGAATCCGATACCCCTGCGACTAAAACCACAAGCCCGGGAAACGCCCCCGGCGCCACCTCCCTCCCCCCTGACCTAATCGCCCAGGACCTCCGCGAAGCCCTCCACCACATCGGCTCCATCGTCGGCGATATCACCACTGACGAGGTGTTGGGGGATATTTTTCGGAATTTCTGCATCGGCAAGTGATACAAAGAAAAGAAAAGCATAAAAAGAGAAAATATTAATCAGTAAAGTACGAAAAATCAATGACTTTATGAGAATTTGTATTTTCTCTTTTTCTCCATACTTTCTGCCTGTTTTCATATTTTTTTTCGTAATTTTGTCCCCAGATTGTCCCCCGAAAGGGATGCGAGGGACAAAAATCTGTCCCCCGAAGACAATGAATCACATCTCTCATTAAAATAGGAACAGGCTATGACTAAGAAAACAACAATCCAGAAAGAACCCGTAAAATTACGGGAAAAGAAGTTGGCAAACGGTAACGTGAGCTTGTATCTCGACATCTACAGAAATGGGAAACGTCAGAAAGAGTATTTGAAACTTTATCTGATCGATGCTACTACTCCACTGGAGCGTGAGCAGAACAGACAGACATTGGCAACCGCTCAGGCTATAAAATCCAAACGCCTCATTGAAATGCAGAACGGAGAGTATTCTTTCACTCGCCAATTCAAAGAAGATACTCCCTTTTTGGAATACTATCGGAAGATGGTTGAAGAAAGACACAAGAATCCTGAATCTGAGGGAAACTGGGGTAACTGGAGAAGCTGCTTGCGTTATCTCGAAATCTATTGTGATGAGAAAACCACATTCAAAGATATTACTCCGGAGTTTATAAACGGCTTCAAGGATTTTTTGAACAATGTGGAAAAAGACACTCACAAGCGTACCGGTCCACGTAGGGAAAGGGATGTGTTTCAAGGATTGTCCCAAAACTCAAAAGTCTCTTATTTCAATAAGCTCCGCGCCTGTATCAACCAGGCCTACGATGAAAGAATCATACCT
>JBJEBP010000031.1:0-3994 GCA_051870135.1 Candidatus Cryptobacteroides sp.
ATCCAGAACTTCTTCAAGCTGGATTTTGCATTTGTACTTCCGTTTCCATTTCCTCAGATATGAGTTGAAGCCCCTCGAAAGAAAAGCACCGAGAATCGGGCTGGTCTTCAACGTGAAATTCTTCAGCTTGAGTTCCTCCGTGTAGTAAGCGAGGCGCCGCTCAATCTGCTCGTCAATCAGGATGCTGGAAGAAATCTTGCCTGTACCGTGACAGAGAGGGCATTCCTCCGTGGTATCAATGACAGTCACCGGACGGATTCTCTGCCTCGTAATCTGCATCAGGCCGAACTTGGTCAGGGGAAGGACATTGTGCTTCGCCCTGTCGCCCTGCATAAGTTCTGTCATATACTTGTAGAGCCCGTTCTTGTGCTCCTGTGTCTCCATATCGATGAAATCCACGATGATGATTCCACCCATATCCCTGAGCCTCAGCTGCCTGGCAATCTCTTCCGCCGCATAGCGGTTCACCTCATAGGTATTTTCCTCCTGGTCGGTAGTCTTTGCGCGGATACCGCTGTTCACGTCCACGACATTGAGTGCTTCCGTAGATTCTATCACGAGGTATGCTCCCTGTTTGATCGGGACTACCTTTCCGAAAGAACTCTTCATCTGGCGCGTCACCTCGAAATGGTCGAAAATCGGTTCTTTGCCATCGTAGAGCTTCACGATTTTCTCCTGCTCCGGTGAAATCTGCGCAATATATTTCTTTATTTCCTCGAACTCCTTCTTGTCATTCACGTAAATGTTTGAGAATGAATCATTGAAGAGGTCCCTGAGTACTGTTGTGGTCTTGCTGTACTCTGTAAACAGAGGCTGGATGCCCTTGGAACGGGAGAGCTTGCTCCACGAACCTTCCCACTTGCTGATGAGGGACTTGAGTTCGGATACCAGAATTGCGGCGTTCTTTCCTTCCGCCGCAGTGCGGATAATTGCTCCATAATTGCCGGGAAGAATGCTGCGGACCAGAGTCTCGAGACGTTTCTTCTCCTCTTTGGACGATATTTTCTGGGAAATGCTCACTTTCTTCGCGAAAGGGAGGAGTACGATATTGCGTCCTGCCAATGAAATCTCAGCAGTGAGCCTTGACCCTTTGGTCGAAATAGGCTCCTTGACGATTTGGACCATCACCATCTGTCCCTGCGTCAGGACAGTGTCAATCTGTCCTTCCTTGGCGAGAATAGGCCCGAGCTCAATGCCCGAGAACAATTCTCCCGAATTAGTGTTGGGATTTGACTTCTTGACAAACTGGTCGAATGCATCGAAATACAAACCGAGGTCAAGATAATGGATGAATGCCTCCTTTTCGTCCCCGATGTCAACGAACGCTGCATTCAGTGCCGGCATAATCTTCTTCACTTTACCGAGGAAGACATCGCCTACCGTGAAGCTGTGGTCCGTAAGAGATTCCTTGTTGAACTCGATGAGCTTGTGGTTGTCCATCAAAGCGAGCTGGACTTCGGTCTCCCTGACATCGACAATCAGATCTTTTACTGATTCCTTTTCAGACTCCATTAGGATATAACAATATTAAGGTATGCGGGGATGGATGTGAAGCACTCCATCCTCATCAAAAACAAAAGAGGCCGTCCGGACTACCGGTCAGCCTCTCTCTCTTAGCAGACTGCTAAAATGGCAGACACTGAAAAATTACTTCTTCTTATGTCTGTTCTTGCGCAAACGTTTTTTACGCTTGTGCGTAGCCATTTTATGCCTTTTATGCTTCTTTCCGTTTGGCATAGGTCAATAAAATTAAATGTTATTTCTTTACGCTTGCTACGAAAACCTTGGCCGGCTTGAATGCTGGGATATCGTGTGCCGGAATGGTCAATGTAGTATTCTTGGTAATGTTCCTTGCTGCTTTCTCAGCCCTGTGCTTGATGATGAAGCTGCCGAAGCCACGGAGATAAACCGGTTCTCCCTTGGCGATAGAGTCCTTTACGCACTTGGTGAACTCCTCAACAACTGCCTGGACTTTCAGTTTTTCAATTCCGGTCGATTTTGCGACCTCGTTGACGATCTCTGCTTTTGTCATAAAAACAATTATTAATTATTATACGTACTTGCGATTGTATCGAAACACAAAGTTAACAGTATTTTCTTTATATTCAAACTTTTCGCAATTAATTTCTTAAATTTGCAATTGAAAGGCAATGCAAAAGTCTTCTCGCACGGGCATCGTTGAAAGCAATTTTCCTGCCAGGCCTGACACATCCTACCAATGGCACGGAGATTGACCCATTAAGGCAATGCCCTATTCCGGCCCTCCATATTGACAAAATGGCAGACCGGACAATATTTTTGTTTTAACATTGAATATGATGAAAGATTTCAACCAGGATATTTTTGCGCCATCCGGTGCGGAAGTAAGTATTATTCCGGTGTCACCCGGAGATATGCCAGGGAAAGTGGAGTCGGCCATGCTGCCTGACACCCTGCCGATTCTGGCATTGAGAAATGCCGTCCTCTTTCCGGGGGCTGTCTATCCTATCACAATAGGAAGGGAAAAGTCAATGAGGCTCATTGATGAGGCCTACAGGAAGAACGGCTTCATAGGGGCTGTTCCCCAGAATGACGTAATGGTGGAAGACCCGATGGGGGAAGACTTGTTCCCTTACGGAACAGTGGCCCGGATCATCAAGACTTTTGAGATGCCGGACGGCACCGTATCCGCTGTGCTCCAGGGTCTCAAGAGATTCGAGATGGGCGAAATAGTATCCACCATGCCTTATCTCAAGGCGAGGGTGCAGTACCTTGAGGATGTGGAGGCGGATATGTCCCACCCTGACATAAAGGTCATTGCCGATTCCCTCAAGGAGAAGGCTTCCGAGATTATTGCCTCTTCTTCATTCGCCCCGAAAGAGGCGGCCAGCGCATTGAGGAACATTGACGATTTCACATTCCTTGTGAACTTCATTGCCACGACAATAGACGTGGAAAATTTCGCCGACAGGGCGGCATTGCTCAAGTATGAGTCCCTGAAAGTCAGGGCAATGCACCTCCTGAATGTGCTTGAGGTCCAGCTCCAGCTGCTTCATATAAAGAACGAAATCAATACCAAGGTAAAGACCGAGATTGACCAGCAGCAGAGAGAGTACTACCTCAACAACCAGCTCCGGACAATCCAGGAGGAACTCGGAATGGATGAGGACGAGGACATTGAGAAGTTCAAGGCCGAGGCGGACAAGAAGGACTGGAACAAGGAGGTCAGGGAAATCTTCAACAAGGAGCTCGCCAAGCTTGAAAAATACAATCCTTCATCTCCTGACTACAGCATCCAGTACAACTACATAAAGTTCATGCTTGATCTCCCATGGAATCATCTTTCCAAGGACAATCTCGACCTCAGGCATGCAGCAAAGGTCCTGGACGCCGACCATTTCGGGTTGGAAAAAGTAAAGGAGAGAATCATTGAGTATCTCGCCGTGCTCAAGCTGCGCGGAGATATGAAATCTCCTATTCTCTGCCTCTACGGCCCCCCGGGTGTGGGCAAGACCAGCCTTGGAAAGTCCATAGCCAGGGCCGTTGGAAGGAAATATGTAAGGATTTCTCTCGGAGGAATGCACGACGAGGCTGAAATCAGGGGCCATCGCAAAACATACGTGGGAGCGCTTCCTGGCAGGATCATCAATGGAATAGCAAGGGTCGGCACATCCAATCCGGTAATGGTCCTGGATGAAATTGACAAGCTCGGCAATGACTTCAAGGGCGACCCTTCATCAGCTCTACTTGAGGTCCTGGACCCGGAGCAGAACGGCACCTTCCACGACAATTATCTGGACATCGACTATGATCTCTCGCACGTGCTGTTCATCACCACGGCGAATGACATATCCACCATACAACCTGCCCTGCTGGACAGGATGGAACTTATCAATGTATCCGGATACCTTGCCGAGGAGAAGATGGAAATCGCCAAAAAGTTCCTTCTCCCCAAGGAATTGAAGGAGCACGGCATTGACAGCCACAAGCTCAAGATTGACAAGGCCGCAATGTC
>JBJEBP010000032.1:0-3925 GCA_051870135.1 Candidatus Cryptobacteroides sp.
CACATATCAAGGAAGGTCTGTATGTCAGCAGGACCCTCCACGATAAGGCTACGAATCATGGAGGGTGCAACACAAATGAGGTGCACCATCCACGCTGGAGCTACGAATCGTGGAGGGTGCGGTATCCAGAGCTGTACCCTCCACGTTAAAGCCGAATACTGTGGAGGGTGCAACACAAATGAGGCGCACCATCCACGCCAGAGCTACGAATCGTGGAGGGTGCGGTATCCAGAGCTGTACCCTCCACGTTGAGGCCCTAAAACGTGGAGGGTGCAATGCCACAGGGGCGCACCATCCACGCCAAAACAACCGGAACCTGACACACAAACTAATTTTAACCAGATATGATAATAGGATATTTGAGGGTCAGTACTGGGAAGCAGAACCCGGAAAACCAGAAAGATGAAATCAGGCGTTATCTTGAATCCAAGAACTCCAATGTGGACCAATGGGTGACTGAAACGGTCAGCGGCAAGGTTCCGTTCAAGAAAAGGAAACTCGGACGCATTGTCAGGAAAATGCAAAAAGGTGATTGTCTGATAGTTACGGAAATATCAAGGCTCAGCCGCTCGCTCGTTGAGCTGATGGAGATCATGGGGGCCTGCGTCGAAAAAGGCATCTCACTTTACACCACCAAGGAACATTATTCATTCGACAACACCATCAACAGCAAGGTGCTCTGCTTCGCGTTCGGGCTGGTCGCCGAGATTGAGAGGAACCTCATCTCAATGAGGACGCGGGAGGCATTGGCATTGAAGAGAATGGAAGGAGTCCGGCTCGGGCGGATGTGAAAATGAGGATTGTCCGGGAGAATGAGGAGCGCATATCGAAGATGCTCGGTTCGGGGATGTCGGTCAGCGCAATGTGCAGGCGCATTGGCATTTCGCGAAACACCTGGTACCGGTACAAGGCCGGTTCGGGGCATAACGGCTGAGCGGAGCGCCTGACATTTTTGGTCTAAAAACTTGAGTGGGGATATCTGTTTCAGATCTCTCCACTCGCTTGGTTCGGTCGAGATGACAGAAGGAGGTCGTTCGAATGAGATGATAGAGAAGAGGACCCTCCACGCTGAAGCGGCATATTGAGGAAGGTTCAATGCCACAAGAGGAGACCTTCCACTCTGGAGGTCCGAATCGAGGAGGGTCCGGCACGAGAAGATCCCCGGTCAAGGCCGGGGATGACGAAGGAAGGTCTGCCGGGGATGTACCGGGCGCAAAAATTAGTCCAAATTCCGCGGAGATTGCTATATTTGCGAAGAAAGACAATGAAAATGATGACATACAGGGAAATATTCAGCGGGATGCTACGCGCTGCCGCATTGATAATGATAATGGCAATGCTGGCGGGGTCGTGCGGCAAGAATGACGGCCCGGCTGATCCAGACAACAATACGGAGCAGCCGTCAAAGCCGGGAGATGGTGATAATCAGGGAGATAACGGCAATGAGGAGAACAACGGTTCCGGCGAAGGAAATGGGGGAGAAAATGGCGGAAGCGGTGAGAACGGCAACGGTTCCGGCGAAGGCGGAAACCAGGATGGCGGCAATGATAATGGCAACGGCTCAGGCAATGAAGGCGGTGATTCAGGCAATGGAGGAGAGAATCCGACTGACCCGGACCCGGCACAGATAGCCGCAAACAGCTGGATGACAGCCATTGACGACAATGTCAAAGTCGCCCTGCTGACTATCCCGGGGACCCACGACGCAGCCACATCCAACTGCGCCGCACAAGGCAAATGCCAGACATTGACCATCCCGGAGCAGCTTGAGAACGGGGTCAGAGCCTTCGACCTGAGACCTACCATGGACGACAATTCCACCCTCGGCAACATCTATCACAGCATCCTTGACACGGGCGTATCAATGGGCGACGCCATGGAGTATTTCGACAATTTCCTGGGCGCCCATCCGGGAGAAGGCATCATTGTCATAATGCGCTATGAGTCGGAGCGCCAGTTCCTCGGCTCCGGCATCAGCGAGAACAATTACAAGAGCGCAATGAAGAACTTCCTGTGGGACAACAAGATATACCAGTTGCGAATGGCGGCGTTCAACAAGAGCATGACAATGAAGGACTTGCGCGGCCGCATACTCATAATCTCGAGGAATGACCTCAGCCCGGTCTCCACGTTCGAGACGGCATACACTCAATGGAGCCACAGCAACAGCGTTGGCGAGGCCCTGTATATCTACGGAACGGGCGGTCTGGGCCGCATCTATGTCCAGGATATGTACTCCCCGGAGAAGAATGACAATTCCTCCGAAGCAGATTTCCTCGCAAAGAAAAAAGAGCTGGTCTGCAAGCTGTTGGATATCACCGTACCGTTCAAGGAATCGGAGCAGAACAACTGGGTCATCAACTATTGTTCAGGATACGCCGGGTCAATATTCAATTCGGACTCGTATGCGAAAAACGCGGCTTCGACCAACCCGGCAACATTGGAACATCTCAATGGGAAAAAGGGCTTCGCCGGAATCGTAATGATGGACTACGCCGGCATTGACACGTACGAAGTGGACGGCACGAGCTTCGGCGTCTCCGGCAAATCACTCACTGAGGCATTGATACTCAATAACTTCTAGTAGAGGAAACCGAACATCCAGAGAGGAATCTGATTCTCAAAGGCATACTCGATATTATCTTTGACAATATATCCCTCCTTCGCATCTTCTATCTGCTTCTTCCCTTTTTTTCTTCCGCCAACCTCAAAGGTCATATCGGCAATTTCAAAGTCAGATATCGGAGATTCTACAATGTCATATTTCTGCTTGGCCCAGCTGAAAAATATGGTCTCGCGGGAGTTGCCGCTATTTGACTGATCTCCAGACAGGACGTTTGCCATATTCGGATTGTTGAGGTATAACTTGTCCATCTTGCGCATGATTGCATCACCGTTCGCTTTCATTCTGAGGACTGATACAAGCTCCGCCTTTTCCAAATACTGAAGGTACTCGGGAAGGACATCACGGTCCAACTCCAGGTCTCTCGCCATATCGGAATAATTAATCTTGACAGGGACACTCGTGGAAATGTAATACATGAATTTTTTCAGTTTCTGTGTGGCCGCAATGGTCATCTTCGCAAACTTCGGGATGTCAACCTCCACTGTCGTATTGATTATCTGACGCAGACGGGTCTCGAATTCAGGTTCAATGAAGAATGGATAGCATCCCTTCTTCATATAATCCTCAAAATATTTGAGCGGACGTTCCGGCCCGTATGGAAAATCAACCTTGCCTTTCAGCACTTCTTCCAGTGTGGCGGACTTCAAATTCCAGCCACAACGAAGGTTGAGATATTCCCGAAATGACCAGACAGGAAGATGATATTCAATGACTCTTCGGCTTAGATCAGCACCTCCCTGTTCCAAATCCAATATGGAACTGCCGGAATAAACGACGTTCAGCAACGGCAGGCTATCATATATGTTCTTGATTTCCCGGCTCCAGTTTTCATATTTGTGGATCTCATCAATATACAAATATTTACCGCCACGCGCATAGAAGTGTTTCGCAGTATCCACCAATGTATGAGCACTGAAATAGATATCATCCGCTACAACATAAAGTGATTCATCAATCTTTCCCTCCAGCTTAATGTGCTGAAGTATAAGAGTTGATTTGCCCACACCTTTCTGGCCAAGGATGCCAAGAATGCGGACATCCCAGTTGATGACCTGGTGCTGCTCCCTAAAAAAATCCATCGGAGTTAACTCCAAAAGCCGATAAAATTGTTCATATAGTGCCTGCATAATGCGATTGCGGTGTTTATCCGGCACAAATTTATAAAAATTGCCGGATAGTTCCCGCAATTTTTGCTAAAAGTTGCGGATAGTTCACCGCAATTTGCCCTGGGAGATCCCCGGTCAAGCGTAAGCCTCCGGTGAAGCACGTATTGCAATTAGTCTCGATTTGTTGAGATTA
>JBJEBP010000033.1:0-3919 GCA_051870135.1 Candidatus Cryptobacteroides sp.
TAATCAATGGTCCGTGAGGCGGAATGAAGACCAGCAATATACCGTATTCACCTACGATTATTCCCTCAATGCGGAGCCGGTGGATGAGGACGTGGATGGCATCCGTGACGGCTGGAGGATTGGACTTGAAGGCCGCCGTCTGGAAGACGGGGACTATTTTATGACATACAGGACAGGGGAGGAGTTCATTGTCTATCCTACCCCGGGGGCGCATTATTCCGAGGCGGTGATGAACGGAAACCTCCGGATTGAGTTCTGGTACCGGAACCAATACAAGGATTACATCTCTGCGACTTATACCAAATCAGGTACCCAGACTTATGAGACTTCCTTTTAGGAATCTGCCATTTTGTCATAAAACTGCTATTGGAATATAATTTGACTCTGCTTACCGTGCTGTCGGGCCAATGCCTTTCAGCACGGTTTTTTGTAAATAATAATATTCAATATCATGGCAGAAGTCAAAGGTAAAATCGGTGTGACCACGGAAAACATTTTCCCGGTCATCAAGCAGTTCCTCTATTCGGATCACGAAATTTTCCTCAGGGAGTTGGTAGCCAATGCGGTGGATGCTTCCGAGAAGATGAAGGCCCTTGCCGCCAGCGGCGATTTCAAGGGTGAACTCGGCGAACTCGCAGTCCGCATTGAACTCGATGAGAACGAGAAGACATTGAAAATCATTGACAACGGTATCGGCATGACGGCCGAGGAGGTGGACAAGTACATCAACCAGATTGCGTTCTCCTCCGCAGGCGAATTCCTTGAGAAATACAAGGACCAGATTGGCAGCATCATCGGCCATTTCGGCCTTGGATTTTATTCCGCATTCATGGTTTCCAAGAAGGTCACCATCGAGACTCTTTCCTGGAAGGAAGGCGCCGAGGCTGTCAGATGGAGCTGTGACGGCAGTCCGGAATATGAGCTTGAGCCTTGCGAGAAGGCTGACAGGGGTACTGTAATCACTCTCTGGCTTGATGACGCCTCCTCCGAGTATGCTGCCAAGAGCAAGATAAGCGGACTGCTCTCCAAGTACTGCAAGTTTATGCCGGTTCCGGTAATCTTCGGCAAGGAGCAGGAGTGGAAGGACGGGAAATATGTTGACACGGACAAGGACAATGTCATCAACAATGTTGCCCCGCTCTGGAGACGCAAGCCTTCCGAACTCAAGGAAGAGGATTATATGGAGTTCTACAGGGCCCTCTATCCGGGTCACGAGGAGCCTCTCTTCCATATCCACCTCAATGTGGACTATCCTTTCAACCTCACCGGAATCCTCTATTTCCCGAAGATAAAGGACCGTATGTCAGTGGAGAAGAACAAGATCCAGCTCTACTGCAACCAGATGTTCGTCACCGACCACGTTGACAACATTGTCCCGGACTTCCTCACCCTTCTCCACGGAGTAATCGACTCTCCGGACATCCCTCTGAATGTGTCCAGAAGCTATCTCCAGAGCGACTCCAATGTCAAGAAGATTTCGGGCTATGTGACCAAGAAGGTGGCTGCCCGTCTGGAAGAGATATTTACCTCTGAAAGAAAGACTTACGAGGAAAAATGGGACAATCTCAAACTCTTCATCGAGTACGGTATGCTCACCAATGAGGAGTTCTGCGACAAGGCCCTGAAGTTCGCCCTCCTGAAGAATGTGGACGGCAAATATTTCAGCTTCGACGAGTACAAGACGGCTGTCAGCGGCAACCAGACCGACAAGGACAACAAGGTCGTATATCTCTATGCAACTGACAAGGATGCCCAGTATTCCTTCATCGAGGGCGCTGCCGGCAAGGGTTACGATGTCCTCCTGATGGATTGTGAACTCGATGCCCATTACGTCAATCTCCTTGAGCAGAAGCTTCAGGATTGCCGTTTCTGCAGGGTTGACTCCGACTCCATTGACAACCTGATTCCAAAGGAGGAGAGGAAGCGTCCTGAGCTCTCCGAGAGCGAGAATGAGGATCTCGGCATCCTCTTCAAGGCTGCGCTTCCGACTGATTACGAGTATATTGTGAAGGGTGACAATTTGGGCGAGTCCGCAGAGCCTGTCCTCATTACCCAGAATGAGTTCATGCGCCGTTATCGTGATATGAGCTCAATGGGCGGCGGAATGAATTTCTACGGCTCCTTCCCTGCATCATACGATATAACAGTCAATCTTGAGAACCCTCTGGTGGGCAAGATTCTTGAGGCAAAGAATGCCGCTGTGAAGCCGAAGGCGGAGGTTGCTCCTGCTGATCCTGAGGTTGTCAAGGCCGGCGAGGCAAAGGATGCCACCGAAGAGCAGAAGAAGGCCGCAGAGGATGCCAAGGCTGCTGAAAGGGAGGCCCGCAAGGCCGCTACGGATGAGCACAAGGCTGAGATTGAGGAATTTGCCGCCGGTGACGAGATTCTGCACCAGATTATTGACCTGGCACTGCTCGCCAACGGAATGCTGAAAGGCAAGGCACTCAGCGAGTTCATCGCCCGCAGCCGCAAGGTTGTCAGCGACGCTTATTTGAAATAATCAATGAAATACTGATAAGAAAGAGGGGTTTGCCGGTACGCAAGCTCCTCTTTCTTGTTTAAAACTTATGACTATCCGCATTTCATACAGCGTTTTCGTCATATTCCGCCTTCAGCTCCGTCATGTCCGACTTCCAAATTCATCATGCCCGGCTTTCATTTACGTCATGCCCGGCTTGACCGGGCATCTCACCTAAATTTATCAATTGGGCCAAATATCTGTATCATCTCTATTTGATATTGTTGAAAAACTTAATACATTCGCAAGAGTAGCAATTACTCATAGCGTCAAGGCTGGCTTGACCGGGCACGACGAAACAGTTGTACGAATTGCGGATGTTTAATTTTATTTGAATTTTGTTTTACGATGAAGAAACTACTCTTATTTACACTTTTCTTTTTGGCTGTTGGATGCGAACAAGCTGATTTAAAGGACAATTATATCATGCATGATGATTTTTATTATTACTTTGCAGGTAATGAGGAAATCATATATCATTTAAGTCCTTGCCTCGACGAATACTATCTGATCTTGAAGACAAAAAATGTAGAATCGACATTGGATGAATTACATAACAAAGGATTTCAGATTACAGAAGGGCCGTCTCCTTTAACCTATGATTTTGATTTCACTGAAGACGAGATGTTTATTGACCAATTAAATGGGTGCTCATCTCTCTGCATTAGAGGCAATGGTGATATTGCTGGAATTTCTCATATCATATACTCACATCATCTTTATCAGGATGAGAATGATAGTATTGTTGGCCGCTCGAACTTGTTTTCAGTAAAATTTGACTCTGGTAATCAAGAACCGCAGATTCATTTATTGATACAATATGCTGAGCAGCATAATATTATCCCTATCAGGATATACTATGATTTATCGTGGATAACCTTCGCATGTACGAACAATTCAACAGGGAATCCTGTCGAATTGTCAAATTGGTACATTGAGGTTGGTGGTTTCTTATCAGCTCATCCTGAGTTTTCAGAGAATTATATAGACTAAATTCAGAGATTGCATATATGAAAGAGAAGATATTATTTGTACTGAGCATCATAATGATAATTTCAGGCTGTATTAGCGAAGAATTACAAATAGATTTTAGCACTTCTAGTATTGAAAATACCAATAGAGCACTCTCAACAAGGAGTTTTACGCCCGATGATGTATACTATTGGGCATATGGAGACAAGATATATCTCAATTGTATCGAGGATAAGTATTTTACTATATTTGATGCAGTGGCAATTGAGGCTGAAGTTACTAGCTTGACTAACTTAACGCTAAATGATTTGACACCTTATTCTTCGCTTAACGGGACATTAAATTGTGATGAATCGAATGTTAATTATTATGCATATGTTGATTCAGCGACTGTGTCAGCTTATAGCAATGCTGTAATATATTCTGCCC
>JBJEBP010000034.1:0-3912 GCA_051870135.1 Candidatus Cryptobacteroides sp.
ATGGTCAGGAGCGGAGGCCCCGCATTCAGGGCCGTTGTAGAAGACCGTGTAATCCGGGAAATGCCTGGCGATATCTGTCATATCCACCACCCTGTTCCAGATTGTCTGCGGAGAGTGGACATTCCTCGCTATCACGAGATGCGACGGGAAAATCGGATAAGGATTGACCAGAATGTCATATTTCCTGCCCTTTCTTCCCTCGAACTGCAATGAACTCTGCTCCGCAGGACGGTTCTCGGCGCAGAGGAAACATTTGCGGGCTTTGATAGAGGCTCCGTCTACCTTGGCAGCCGAGGACCTGATACGCCCGGGATTGTGCTGGCACCTGACTTTCAGCCCGCCTACCTCCATTTCCTTGATTTCGGCATTCTTCAGCGAACGGAAATTGGACGAAGCGAGAGGCCAGACGGACAGCTGGTCATTCACGAACTTGGAAACGTTATTTCTCATTGGCATTCATTCTGATTCTGGCTTCCAGCTCCCAGGTGCGGATGCTGTCCTTGTATAAATTGTTGGCATTGACCTTCTCAATGCTCAGGGCCGCATCCGAATTGCCCTCCCATCGGCGGCAGCAATATAGCGGCTCGTATATTCTTCCAATCCGGTATTCACGGCAGATCCTGAGTCCCACCGCATAGTCCTCCCCGTAGCTCACATTCGGGAAACCGATAGTCCTGAGAAGCGGGACATAGAATGCTCTCGGCGCGCCCAAACCATTGACCCTCAACGCATTGTTCCTGCCATTCTCTTCAGTCCACTCCCTGTGGTCAATGATGCCCGGAGGCAGAGGAGCGAGGTTGAAATCTGTCATCTCGTATGACCCGACCACCATCCCGCAGCCTTCTTTCCTGAAAAGATCAATGATTTTCTGCAATGTCGTAGCGTCTTTATATATGTCGTCGCTGTCCAGCTGGACGGCATACAAACCGCAATGAGGACTGTTCACGGCCAGGTTCCAGCAGCCCCCGATACCAAGGTCATCCCTCTCGGGGACAATGACTTTGAGCCTTGGGTCCACAATCGAGGCCAGCTTCCCTGAAGTCCCGTCGGTGGAGTGATTGTCAACGACAATGACATTGAAATCGAAGTCACATACCTGCGACAGGGCACTGTGGACAGCGTCGGCCACGGTCCTGACACGGTTGAACACCGGGATGATGACAGAGGCGGTAACTTCCGGAGCGAAGTCAGGATCAGGGCTTACAGTCTTGAATCCCGGAGAGATATAGGCTCCGAGACGTTTGAGATGCTCCGTGCATATTTCCTCCATCTCGATTTGCACCTCCCTGTTGCGCGGATTCACATAGTCGAACTGCTTCTCGCCAGACTTGCGCAGATCCGTCTCAACCTCGGTATATAGATATTCTCCGATATGAACTATCTTCCCCATCCTAAGCCTCAGGTCATACATTGCCCCGAAACGCCTCTCGACATCCATCCCGGACAATGCCTCCAGGAATGAGGATGAACGGAAAACCATCACCGGTCCGAAATCGAAATCATCCCTCAAAGCACCTCTGGCACAATCGATTACAGGATGCTTCCGCCTGACAGTACCGCCATCCGGAGCCTCGACCAGTTCATAGTAGTCGGAATAGAGCATATCCGCCCCGGTGGATTCCGCCACGCCGGCTATTCTTTCCAATGCCAGATAGCCCCAGTCGCAGGGAAATGGCCTGGTGTTGAATACTATGAAATCCTCGGCAAGGCCCTGCGCAGCCTCCCTGAGACCGACCGTGCTGCCAATATTTATATCTGATATGAACTTGAATGTTGCCATAGGAATTATGATTTAAAACCCGTCATTCTCCACAAAGTTTTCCGCCTCGACCAATGACTCCGGCTTCCCGGCGTCAATCAGCACCAGGCTGTCCGGTGCGGCTCCGATAAATTCGTATGACGCGGCAGCCCTGAGATAATAGTCCATTATCGGGAAACGCTCCCCGAGAGGCTTGTCGGAGCCTTCAATCAGCCTGCCCTCCCCGTCATACAGCGGGTAATCCTCCGGAGCCTCATCTATCTTTTCAAACGTCCTGAATATTCCGGGAGACATAAGGTGAATGCCCCCGAAAGCATATTTCCTGCAGGCCTCCACATCGAGTTCCCTGAACGGAGTCTTGACCGCCCCGTTGGAGACGTCTGTCCAGCCAACGAGCCTCATTTCATCATTGAAAAGAAGATAACGTCTTGTCTTTCTTTCACTTACCAGCAGGGCCGACATTGCCCCGGGACGGAGTTGGGCCTCGAACCACCGTAAATCCAGATTGGAGATTATATCCACATTGTGGACAATGAAGGGTTCCGCATCCCCGAGGAGTGAGGCCGCCCGGCGGATTCCCCCGCCTGTCTCCAGCAGCCTGTCCCTCTCATCGGAAACCTTGATATTCAAGTCCTTGAACTCCTTTTCAAGATAGGAGACAATCATATCCGGGAAATGATGGACATTGACCACGAACTCTTCCACGCCGGCTGCCCTGAGCCTGCTGATGACGTGGTAGAGCAGAGTCTTGCCCGCAAGAGGAGCAAGTGCCTTGGGAGCATTGTCGGTGAAAGGTTTGAGCCGTGTTCCAAGTCCGGCAGCGAAAATCATTGCCTTCATATCCGCTACAATGTCTTTTCAATGTTCTGCTCCCTGTGTATGAGCTTCACCCTGATGTCGAACTTGCTTGCGAGATGTGAGGCGAGATGCTCGGCGCAATATACGGAGCGATGCTGTCCACCGGTGCAGCCGAAGCAGACCTGGAGATTGGTGAACTTCCTCTCAATGAAGCGTTTGACGTGGGCATCCACGAGGGCATAAACAGAGTCGAGGAAGGTCAGGATCTCACCGTCATCCTCCAGGAACTTGATAACCTCGGGGTCCATTCCGGTAAACTGCCGGTAATATTCGTATTTGCCGGGATTGTTGATCGAACGGCAGTCGAACACATAGCCTCCTCCATTGCCTGAGGTGTCGGCCGGTATGCCCTTCTTGTAGGCGAAACTGTAGATTCTCACTTCGAGGCGGCGGTCTTCCGCATTGACATAGAACTGCTGCATCTCGGTCAGGGACGTAAGTACCTCTGTCAGATACGGATAGCGTGCGAAAGGAGTCTTCAGGAGGCGGCGGAGATTGTCAATGGCAAAGGGTACGCTGGCAATGAAATGGGGCTTCTTCTCGAAATAGCCCCGAAAACCGTAGGCCCCCAGGACCTGCAGCGTGCGGAACAGCACGAAGAGACGGAGCCTCTCCCTGAATGCCTCCTCGTCCAGGTCAGGCAAGTATTCCCTCACCGCCCCAATGTAGGCCTCCACAAGTTCATTCTTCAGGTCTTCCGGATATCTCGACCTTGCCTGCCAGATGAACGAGGCTACGTCATAATATACCGGACCCCTTCTTCCACCCTGGAAATCAATGAAATACGGCTCACCGTCCCTTATCATCACATTCCTCGCCTGGAAATCCCTGTACATAAAGGTGGTGGTATCCTCTGCTGTCAGGTCCTCCCGCATTGTCTCGAAATCATCCTGCAGTCGCACCTCGTCGAATTCCAGGCCCGTCGCCTTGAGGAAGCAGTATTTGAAATAATTGAGGTCGAAGAGGACCATCCGGCCGTTGAATGCCGGTTCCGGGAAACAGTAATTGAAGTCAATGCCTTCCGCACCCCGGAACTGGATTTTCGGGAGCAGGGTGATTGTCTTCCTTAGAATTTCCCTTTCTTCATGGGAATAATCCCCGCTCTCCCTCCCGTTCTTCACGAGGTCGTACAGCAATGTATCCCCCAGATCCTCCTGAAGATAGCACATTCCGTCCCCGCTGACGGACAATACCTCCGGGACATTGATTCCCCGGCTCCGGAAATGGCCCGAGAGATAGGTGAATGCCTTGTTTTCCCTGCAGTCAAGGCCGGCTACTCCGATAACAGAACGTCC
>JBJEBP010000035.1:0-3864 GCA_051870135.1 Candidatus Cryptobacteroides sp.
AAACATTTAGAAACATGAGCGCTTGGAGCAAATTCTGCGGTTTCGCCCTTAAGGCGATGGGCTGGAAATACGATGAAGGCCCTGTCCCTGAGGACAAATGCATTATCCTCGGAGTACCGCACACATCATTCTGGGACTTCGTGGTCTCTTATCTTTACTATGCGCAGTTCGACGGCTACAAGGCCTGCGTTATGATCAAGAAAGAACTCTTCGTAGGCCCTCTTGGCTGGATTCTCCGAAAGTTGGGCGGTATTCCTGTTGACAGGAAGAATGCCAGCACAATGGTCAGGAGCCTTATCAAGGAAATGGAAAGTGTTGACAAATTCCACCTCGCCATTGCACCGGAAGGCACCAGGAAGGCAACAAAGAAATGGAAAACCGGTTACCACCTCATTGCCAAGGAAGTGGGCTGCCCCGTATATATGGGCTATTTCGACTGGAAGACAAAACACGTCAGCAGAGGACAGAAGATTGAACTGACAGATGATGCCAGGGCGGATACAGACCGCATCCAGGCACTTTATGAAGAGATGCACCTCGTAGGAAAGCATCCTGAAGGATACATCACACACTAACCGCACTATTTATGGGAAAAGGGCTGTACAAAAGGCTAACAACCAACAGGGAGACATTCATCAACACCTTGGCGAGGCTGTTTGAATACTCCACCACTACATTCGAAAAAAGAACCGCGCTCACATTTGTGGACGGTGGACAGAAATACACTTACGGCCAGTTGAGAGCCAAGGCCATCGAGCTCTCCCACATTTTTGCAAGATACGGGCTTTCAGCTGGCGACCGGATCGCAATCCTGTCCCAGAATATGCCTAACTGGACTGTGGCAATGTTCTCAATCGTGTCCTTCGGACGCATTGCCGTACCGATTCTCCCGGATTCCTCGGAAAGCGAGGTCACCAACATTCTCAATCATTCGGAGTGCAAGGCATTGTTCATTTCCCAGAGAATGCTGGCAAAACTGAGCCCGGAGGTCAAGGCAAGGCTGACATTGGTATTCGACATCGAGACACTCAAAATCATTCACAAGGACGACTCGGCATTCACCTGCGAAGGCTGGAGCAAGGAGCCTGCACCGGATGATCTTTCAATGATAATATACACCTCAGGTACTTCCGGCAAGGCAAAGGGCGTAATGCTCAGCCACAGGAATTTCTGCTGCAACCTTGTCGAGGCCTGGCACGCCCAGAAGACCAGCAAGAAGGACAGATGGCTTTCAATCCTCCCGATGTCACACACCTACGAGCTTAGCCTCGGAGTTTTCTACCCTGCTTATGTCGGAGCCTGCGTCTATCATATCAAGAAGCTTCCTACGCCTACCATATTGATGGATGCGATGAAGAAGGTGAAACCGACCATCATGCTGTCGGTGCCTCTCATCATCGAGAAGGTTTACAACGCCAGCATTGTCCCGACAGTAAGGGGCAGCCGCGTGCTTTCCTGGATGAAGGAACACACACCGAGGACATTGTATTTCCTCATCGGAAGAAGGCTCTACAATACGTTCGGAGGCAAGTTGAAGTTCTTCGGAATCGGTGGCTCGAAGCTTGACCCGGTGGTCGAGGACTTCCTCAAGAAGGCACACTTCCCTTACGCTATCGGATACGGGCTTACCGAGACGGCACCGCTTATCTGCAACGCCTGCGTGGGCAAGACTGCGGTTGGGTCAATCGGTGTGCCGGCCTGGAAGGTCCAGGTGAAACTCCAGGACGTGAACCCGGAGACCGGCGAGGGAGAGATTGTAGCCAAAGGTGACAATGTGATGCTGGGTTACTACAAGGACCCTGAACGTACCCGCGAGGTTCTTACGGACGACGGCTGGTTCAGGACTCACGACCTGGCCTGCATGGATGCCAAGGGCCGCTACTATATCAAGGGAAGGCTGAACAACATGATTCTCGGACCTTCCGGAGAGAATATCTACCCGGAGGAAATCGAGCAGGTAATCAACCACATCGGAGGTGTCAATGAGTCCCTGGTGATGGAAAGGGACGGAAAGCTCGTGGCCCTGGTGAAGTTCGATGACAATGTCCTGAACTGGGACCAGGCCTACGAGGACAAGTTCTTCGAGACCCTCCAGGCCCGCAAGAAGGCCGTTCTGGACTATGTCAACAAGCGTGTGGGCAAATCCTCCAAGGTTAATACCGTAGAGGTGGTCAAGGACAATTTCGAGAAGACCGCCACGCAGAAAATCCGCCGTTTCAAGTACAAGGATGCGCACGGGGATGATGTGGCTGTCGAAGAAGAGAAGAAAGACAAGGGCAACTGAATGAACAAAAAGCGGGGCTCATTTTGAGCTCCGCTTTTTGTCAGGTTCTGCAGCTCCGTCGAGAGTCTTGAGGCGTTCTGCAGGGATGCTGAATTTCAACGAGCGGTCCACGAAGAGAGTATCTGACATTACGCCGGAGGCATAGATATCTATGTTCAGGAATGAAAATAAACACAATCGGGCGGTTCTGAGAATCGCTCGAGGGTCGCTCTGGTCACTGTCCGGTCAATCAGGCCTGATACGGCATCCTCTTGGTATGTATCTATCAGATAGAGCAGTTTGGATGATATTATGCGGTCTGATAACGAATCTACCGACCGGATGAAGGAGTCAAAAGAGTCCTCGTCCAATGGAATGGCGAGCCCGTCTTGATTGTATTTTGCTATGTCAGAAGCGATTTCCCTGACAAGGATTCTTCTTGTCACCGATGATATGTTCTGGGGGCCGACAGAGGTGAGGAAGAGTATCGCAACGAATGATGCCGGCACGATCCATATATGTCTTGAGCGGCTAACAGTCAACCAAATACATACTGCATAGCACCAGATATTGAAAACCAGCAGATAAAGTCTTTTGATGGTCACCCCGTAGTCGTGAAGGCGCATTCCAATGCCAATGGACATAAACACGAGGAGCGGAAGGAAAACTGCCGGAAGGTATTTCAATACCTGCTTGTCGAACTTCGGGGCATCTTTCCTGAACTGGACCGGAAACAGGAAGAAGATCAAGAGGAGCATGCATGCCATCGAAATGGTCACGAGCAAGGAAACCCGTCCTCGCGGAAGTTCCGCCTGGATTGCAATCCGGGCCGCATAAGCATATAGTGTCAGGAGATAGGCCGCAACAAGCGGAATGAAGATGTAATTGATGAGTCCCAGCCCGTTGCGCCCTGGCCTGTCTGTCCTGCCGGGAGACTCTCGTGTCGGTTCCGGGCAGAACTGGAGGAAAATCATCGGGACAATGAAGGTGAAGCAGAAAATGCCAACGCTTTCGCAAAGCCCGAGTTCGATTTCAAAGTCGAATTCAATGTCGAAGAGTATGTGGAATACAAACAGGAGAAGGCCAAGGCAGGCTGCGAGTATTGCTCCGGATATTCCGGATATCAGAAACGCAACGGCAGTGTCCACGGAATGGTTCCAGAATCCGATGTCGTCCGGTTTCGCAGAACAGAACGGAATCAGGAAAATGAGGATGCAGATGATGAAGGCAATGGCTGCCGCAGATATGGTCCAGGCAATGTCCAAGAGGAAATGTTCCCTGAACAGGAAGGCAACAGCGAACCAGAGGACGTTGACAGTTGCGTCAACGATATAGCCATTGATTCTGCGCTGACTGTTCTTCCTGGATTCTGCCAGAAGCCTGAGTACGATGTTGAGCAAGGCTGCCGTGGCCGGATAATATAACATCAGGAAGAGGTCCTCGTCATCTGGTGATTCATACAAAGCATAAATAGCGAAGATCGTGAACAGTCCGAAAAAGAATGCCGCTGCGGGAAATCTCCGGAAAGCCTTGGAAAACCCTGAGTGAAATGAGTGGAATGAAACATTCATAGTAGTAGATGCAACTATAAGATTCTTTCT
>JBJEBP010000036.1:0-16559 GCA_051870135.1 Candidatus Cryptobacteroides sp.
CGGCAAGGTGCAGCATTGACTTGGCCTCCGGGCAGGCATCAATGAATGTCGCATTGGCGGACCTGATGACTTCTGCGCATTTTCCGGCCCCGTCCCCGATGAAGAGCACCGGTCCCTCGGCGAGCAGGTCGGCATAGCTGTCCTCAGTCACGATTACCGGGGCGGTCTCCCTGACCTGTTTCCCATCTGCGTCGAATACTGCGCTGTACACCTCCATTCTCCTGGCATCAATCATGGGCACGATGTGGCGGCAACCCTCCGGAAGCAGGTTTCCGTCAATGGCCTGCCAGACAAGCGTATCCAGGGAACCGACCCCGATCATGGGAATTCCGGCCCCGAAACATAGTCCCTTGGCTGTGGAAACTCCCACCCTGAGACCGGTGTACGAACCGGGACCCATACTGACGCATACAGCGTCGCAGTCACTGACACGCAATCCCTGTTCGTCCAGCATTTCCTTGACAAAAGGGGCTGTCAGGGAAGCATGCTTGCGTTCGTCACTGGAACGGGTGGCGATTATCTTTCCGTCCCGGGAAAGAGCCGTCGAGCAGAGGGCGGTGGAAGTCTCTATGTATATGATTACAGGCATTTTACGAAATCAGTTTTTTGAGATAAGGAAGGACGGTGAGGGACGCATCCCTCAGGTGGATGAATACCGGGGAACCGGCGAGGGTATCCTCACTTATGAAGTGGAAGGTATTGTTGATGCTGGTGAACAGCACAGTGATAATGCCGAGGACAATGGCAGCCTTGAGCAGCCCGAAAACGGCTCCGAGAAGGCTGTCCAGCCAGCCTAGGGTGACGAAATTGATCGTGGCCTTGATCAGTTTTCCAAGCAGCTTGAAAATCAGCACCACAATGACAATCATCAGTATGAATACCATCACTTTGAGGAAGCTGGCCGGTGCGCCCAGCATCGGCTGGACCAATCCACAGACCAGGTCGGTGAACTTCAATGCGGCCCAGGTGCCGGCAATAATCGCTACTATCGCAATAATCTGCTGTGTAAATCCCTTGAAAAGGCCCTGAATGAGGGAGGCGGCCATAAGCAGCGCCAATATGATATCCAGTATGCTCACGTTTTGCTAAAAATCCAATATTTCACTATCTTTGCAGACTACTATACCCGGAACTATGTTCCGAAACGCAAAATTAGACAAAAAATATGACATTCAAAGAGTACAAGGGTCTTGATCTGGTCGGCACAGGCAATGAAGTGCTGGAAAGATGGAAGAAGAACCACGCCTTCGAGAAATCCCTCGAGGTGAGGGAAGGTGCGCCGGAATTCATTTTCTTCGAGGGTCCGCCATCCGCCAACGGCATGCCGGGCATCCATCACGTAATGGCCCGCTCTATCAAGGACGCCATCTGCCGGTACAAGACGCAGACTGGCTACAAGGTGAACCGCCGCGCCGGCTGGGACACCCACGGACTGCCTGTTGAACTGGGCGTGGAGAAGAAGCTCGGGATTACGAAGGAGGACATCGGTCACAAGATAAGTGTGGAGGAATACAACAAGGCCTGCCGCACCGAGGTGATGAAATATACCAAGGAGTGGGTGTCGCTCACGGAGCGCATCGGCTACTGGGTGGACATGAACGACCCGTACATCACCTACGACAACAGATACATTGAGACTCTCTGGTATCTTCTGAAGAAGATTTACGACAAGGGCCTCCTCTACAAGGGATTCACCATCCAGCCATATTCCCCTGCCGCAGGAACCGGGCTCAGCTCGCACGAGCTCAACCAGCCTGGCTGCTACAGGGACGTGAAGGATACTACGGCCGCAGCCCAGTTCGAGGTTATCAAGGACGAGAAGTCCCAGAAGCTCTTCGGATGCGAGACCCTGCCTGTATTTTTCATCGCATGGACCACGACGCCTTGGACATTGCCTTCAAACACAGCACTTTGCGTCGGCCCCAACATTGACTACGTGAGGGTCGCTTCCGCCAATCCTTACAGCGGAGAGGAGGCGATTTACGTGGTGGCCAAGGCATTGCTCCCGGTATGGTTCAACGGCAAGGTTCCGTTCAGGGTACTCGACGGGGAATTCAAGGGCAGCGAACTGGCAGGCATATCCTACCACCAGCTCATCCCTTGGTTCAAGCCTGAAACGGACGGAGCATTCAAGGTCATCCTCGGAGACTACGTGACCACCGAGGACGGTACCGGTATCGTCCACATTGCCCCGACATTCGGTGCCGACGACGCACGCGTAGCCAAGGCCGCAGGAGTACCTGGCATCTGGGTGAAGGACGCTGACGGCAATCTCTCAGCCCAGGTGGACAAGCAGGGCCGCTTCTTCACACTTGACGCAATGGATGCTGAATACAGGAAGAATCAGGTCAATGAGGAGCTTTACGGCGAATATGCCGGACGCTTCGTCAAGAACGCATACGACCCTTCTCTCAAGCCGGACGACCCGACCCTCGACATTGACCTCTGCGTGATGCTCAAGCAGCAGGGCAAGGCCTTCCGCATCGAGAAGCACGTCCACAACTATCCTCATTGCTGGAGAACGGACAAGCCAGTTCTCTACTACCCTCTCGACAGCTGGTTCATCAAGGCCTCCGCCGTACGTGAGGAAATGATGAAGATCAATGAATCCATCACCTGGAAGCCGGAGGCAACCGGAACAGGCCGCTTCGGGAAATGGCTGGAGAACATCCAGGACTGGAACCTCTCCAGGAGCCGTTTCTGGGGCACACCGCTCCCTATCTGGCGCACTGAGGACGGCAAGGAGGAGAAGTGCATAGGCTCCGTGAAGGAACTCTACGCTGAAATCGAGAAGGCCGTAGCCGCAGGCATAATGGAGAATAACCCATTGAAGGACAAGGGCTTCAACCCTGAGGACATGAGCAAGGAAAACTACGACCGCATTGACCTTCACAGGCCTTATGTGGACAATGTCTTCCTCGTTTCCGACTCCGGACGGAAGATGGTCAGGGAGACCGACCTCATTGACGTATGGTTCGACTCGGGCGCGATGCCTTACGCCCAGGAGGGTCTCCGCAATCTCGGCTCCGGCAAGTTCGGCTGCACCGCCGACTTCATTGCCGAAGGCGTGGACCAGACAAGAGGCTGGTTCTACACCCTCCACGCCATCCACACTATGATCAGCGGCACGCCTGCATTCAAGCGCGTCATCTCCAACGGCCTCGTGCTCGACAAGAACGGGGACAAGATGAGCAAGCGTCTCGGCAATGCAGTTGACCCGTTCTCACAGATTGACAAGTACGGCGCCGATGCCGTGAGATGGTATATGCTCACCAACTCCCAGCCTTGGGACAATCTCCGCTACGACGAGGCTGGCGTGGACGAGGTCAGGAGGAAATTCTTCGGAACCCTTTACAATACATATTCATTCTTCGCCCTCTATGCGAACACTGACAATTTCGACCCGAAGGCCCAGGCTGTTCCGTACAGCGAGCGCCCGGAAATCGACAGGTGGATAATCTCCCTGATGAACACCCTTATCAAGGATGTCAGGGCTGCGTACGAGGACTATGACGTCACACTTGCCGGCAGGCTGATCCAGGACTTCGTCTGCGACCACGTCAGCAACTGGTACGTCCGCCTGAACAGGAAGCGTTTCTGGGGAAGCGAATCCGACAAGGACAAGCTCGCCGCATACCAGACATTGTACGAGGTCCTCAGGAACGTTGCCGTACTTTCGGCCCCTATTGCCCCGTTCTTCATGGACAGACTCTATCTCGACCTTGTTCCTGACGGGGAGGAGTCGGTACATTATGCAATGATGCCGGACTACGACGAATCTGTCATTGACAATGACCTCGAGGAAAGGATGGAACTCGCCCAGAGAGCCTCCTCAATGGTGCTTGCCCTCAGGCGCAAGGTCAATATCAAGGTCCGCCAGCCGCTCTCGAAGCTCGTCATCCCTGTCATCTCCGACAAGGTTCGCGGCCAGCTCGAGAAGGTCAAGGACCTGCTCCTCAGCGAGGTCAATGTCAAGGAGGCCGAGTTCATCTCCGACACCGCAGGCATCATCACGAAGAAAATCAAGCCGAACTTCAAGACGCTCGGCAAGGTTTACGGCAAGAGAATGAAGGAAATCGCTTCCGCATTCGCCGCAATGGACCAGCATACTATCAATGCTATCCAGAATGCCGAGACTGCCGGGACCGCATACAGCCTGAATCTGCCGGAGGGAGAAGTCGTCCTCAACCCGGGCGACTATATGATCTCGTCGGAGGATATGCCGGGATGGCTCGTGGCATCGGAAGGCGCGCTCACCATCGCCCTCGACATTGAGGTGAATGAAGATTTGAAGAATGAAGGCGTTGCCCGCGAACTCGTGAACCGCATCCAGAACCTCAGGAAGGACAGCGGCTTCGAAATCACTGACAAGGTGGACGTGAGGATTTACGCGGACGGCGAAGCATCAGAAGAAATAATCACCGCGCTTGCATCATACAAGGATTATGTGGCATCCCAGACCCTCGCTCTCTCGATTGAGACCAGGCCTGCCGCCGAAGCCGGCGAAAAGGCAGCGGAAGTGGAATGGACTGAAGGCAAGATACTTGTTGAGGCTTTGCGCAGATAATCATTAATATTATGGAAGAGAACAAACTGAATGGCAGCGAGGTTGCTGAGAAGACCCGCTACAGTGATGAGGAACTCGCCGAGTTCAAGGCCATCATCATTGATATGCTTGAGAAAGCCAAGCAGGAATACAATACTCTGAGGAAGGTCGTGATGAACAACGGCAACAATGACATCGAGGACACGACTCCGTCTTTCAAGACTGTCGAGGATGACGGGGCAATGCAGCTCTCGAGGGAGGAGGCAAGCCAGCTTGCACAGCGCCAGTACAAGTTCATCCAGAACCTTGAGGCTGCCCTCGTAAGGATTGAGAACAAGACCTACGGTGTATGCCGCGTGACCGGAAAGCTCATCCCTAAGGAGAGGCTCCGTCTCGTACCGCACGCCACCCTGACCGTCGAGGCCAAGGAGAAGATGTCCAGAAAATAAGGTTATGAAAATATCGAAGGGCAGGTGGCTGCTCATCCTCGGAATCGTATTGGTAATCATTGACCAGGTCATCAAGGTCCTGGTCAAGACCAATATGGCCATAGGAGAGCACTTCAGCGTCATCGGAGACTGGTTCCAGATTCTGTTCATCGAGAACGAGGGCATGGCATTCGGAATGAAGTTCGGGGGAATGTTCGGAAAGTTCCTCTTGACTACGTTCCGCCTCTGTCTCTTCGGCTTCCTCTGCTGGTGGATTACCGGACTTGTTCGCAAGGGCTATTGCACAGGCAGGAACAGCGAGGGTGAGAAGCGATATATAAAGGTACCGACCGGTGTGCTTGTCGGCCTGACCATCATTACGGCCGGAGCCCTCGGCAACATCATTGACTGCCTGGTTTACGGGCAGATATTCTCGGAGTCCACAAGGGCGGCCGTGGCCGAGTTCGGAGGCAGTTATGCCCCGGTGATGTTCGGCAAGGTCGTGGATATGTTCTACTTCCCTTTGATTGACACCACCTGGCCGGACTGGATGCCGGTCATCGGCGGAAGGCCTTTCCGCTTCTTTGAGCCGGTATTCAACTTCGCGGACAGCTGCGTTACAGTGGGCGCAGCCTACCTCATTCTCTTCCAGTACAAGTTCTTCACCACGGAGGCTGAGGGGAAGGTTACAAATAATAAGGAGAAAAAGTAGGGTTTCTAAAACGTTTATTCGCTTGATTTTGTGAAGATTTAACGATTTTTATAAAATTTTTTAAGGTTTATTTTCCGCCGAATTTGGGTTAAATTACTTACGATTTAACAAAATTCCGGCGGAAATTTTCGTCTCTAAAATGATTTACCCCCCCCCCTAAGTAATAATTTGTTAGTTCACAGGCGTTTCCGGGGCTGTTGTTTTTCACAATTTTAATTTCAAAATTTGCCATTGAGAAATTAATTTTTGTGTTAAACTAGTTATGCTTATGAAAAGAATTGTACTATTTCTGCTCGCAGTTTTGAGCACGGCGGCAATGTCCGCTCAGACTGTGAAGATTTCAGGTACAGTTTCTGATTCCGACGGCAATCCTCTTCCGGGAGTTGCTGTTCTCGTTGAGGGAACCGGAATCGGAACTACTACAAATGCTGACGGTCAGTACTCAATGGTAGTACGCTCAGACCAGAGCCATCTCGTTTATTCCTGTATCGGAATGCAGACGATGAAAGTCCCGGTAATGGGACGCACCGTCATTGACGTGAAGATGTCGGAAGATGCTATCGGCCTCAGCCAGTCAGTCATTACGGCTACCGGTCTCACAAGGTCGGAGAAAGCCCTCGGATACGCATCCACGACAGTACGCTCCGATGACATCACCAGAGGCCACGCAGCTGACGCTCTCACAGGCCTCGCAGGCAAGGTCGCAGGTATGCAGATTTCTTCTGCCGGTGGTACTGGTACATCCCAGAAGGTCATCGTCAGGGGTTATTCTTCCATCAGCGGAAGCAACCAGCCTCTCTACGTCATTGACGGCGTTCCGGTTTCCAATACCACTATGGGTACACAGAACCTGAACAATGCGATTGACTTCGGTAATATGGCATCCGATATCAACCCTGAGGACATCGAGTCCATCACCGTCCTCAAGGGAGCATCCGCAACCGCCCTCTACGGTTCACGTGCAGGTAACGGTGCGATTATCATCACCACCAAGAAGGGTATCCAGAACGAGGATATCACCGTTACATACGACGGTGCATTCACTGCAAGTTCAGTACTCAGAATACCTCAGCTCCAGAATTTGTTCGGACAGGGCTGGTACTACAGCTATGATGGCAATATTTTCGAGAACTGGTCCCCTACCGAGAACGGTTCCTGGGGTAACCTCCTCGACGGCAGGGATCACTACTGGCGTCCGGGTGCCAACTGGTACAATGGCGCTGAGGAGAGCATCAAGCCATTCTCATACGTGAAGAACTCCCTCAAGAACTTCTATGACACCGGATTCGAGACCACCAACACAGTAACCGTGAAGGGCGGTTCCGCTTCCACCGGATTCGTAGTTTCCTACGGCAACGTTTACTCCAACGGTATTCTTCCTGGAAACAACGACTACTACAAGAGGAACAACATCTCCGTAAGGGGTAACACCAAGATCAAGCAGGGTGCAGCCTGGCTCAACTACGGTCTCAACTTCGTTCGCAAGGACAGCCGCAATGCGATGGGCGGACAGGGCGGAGACGGCTCGACCATCTACCAAGACATTCTCCAGTACCCTGTAGACGTGGACTATGCGGACCTCAAGGACTACCACAACATCTACAACAATGCTGACAACTTTTACACCCCGTATGCACAGAACCCTTGGTGGGTGCTCGACCACAACTACTCCACATTCAGCGACAACAGGATCTACGGAAACCTCGAGGCAGGTATCCAGATTATCAAGGGACTGAAGGCCATCGGCCGCTTCGGAGGCGACTTCTCCAGCTCAATCCAGAAGACCTACAATGACATCTGGAAATTCAATCCTGGTTCATACGCTGACGACGAGGGCGCAAGCCAGGAGCAGGGTTCTTACTCGGAGTACAGCTACAGGAGCAGCCAGATTGATGCCAATGTCCTCCTGAACGCAGATTACAGGATCAAGGAGAAGTGGACCATCAATGCTGTAGCAGGCTGGAACATCAACCAGAGAGCCGCAGAGGCAATGTCAGGTTCACTTACCGGACTCGCCAAGGAAAACTGGCCAAGCTTCAGCAACACCAGCGGAATGACCCCTACAGCAAGTTCAAGCATCAGCAAGAGACGCCTCGTAGGTATTTACGCACAGGCTGACTTCGGATTCAAGGATGCCGTTTACGTTACCCTCTCAGCACGTAATGACTGGTCATCCACCCTCCCTATCAATGCCAACTCATTCTTCTATTGGGGAGCCAACGCTTCCGTGATTCTTACTGAACTCTTCCCTTCACTGCAGAACAATGTTCTCAGCTTCTTGAAGATCAGGGGTGGTTACGGTGAGACCGGTAATGATGCTTCGCCATATATGACTTCAAGCTACTACTATCTTGCAAGTGCAGGCGGCGGATTCGGTTCATTGACAATGCCTTTGAACGGCTATTCAGGTCTTGCGCAGTCATCCAGGATGCCTTCAACCGACCTCAAGCCTGAAATTTCCACAGAGGGCGAGTTCGGTATTGACCTCCGACTCTTCCAGAACAGGTTGAGCTTCGACTTCGCATACTACAACAAGAACACCAAGAACCAGATTATCTCCGCCAACCTTGCTCCTGAATCAGGTTACACCTCACGCGTAAGGAATGTCGGCAAGATCCAGAACAAGGGTGTTGAGCTCGCAGTAGGCGCAGTTCCGGTACGCACAAAGGACTGGGAGTGGCAGATCGGATACACCTTCTCGAAGAACAACAACAAGGTTGTCGAGCTTTGGGATGACATCAATGAGACCACCATCTACGGACTTACCACCGGCGTACAGCTCAAGGCCATCAAGGGGGAGCAGCTCGGAACCTGGACATTCTACAAGAACGAGACAGTTACAGATGAGAACAGCCCATACTACGGAAAGACCATCGTCAATGCCACGACCGGATACCCTGTAGTATCATCTTCAGAGGAAGAGGTTATCGGCTATGCCGACCCTAAGTTCACAATGGGCTTCAACACCACCCTCAAGTGGAAGGACCTCTCGCTCAGCGCATCTCTCGACTGGAGAAAGGGCGGCCAGATGTACTCCGCTACTACATCCATCGTTTACTTCAACGGTAACGCAGAGGAGTCAATGTTCAACTACCGTGATTCATTCGTATATCCTGACGCTGTCTATAAGGGAGCTGACGGAGAATACCACGAGAACAACATCCCTGTCAACAACTACTACAACATGAACTACTTCTGGTGCAGCAGCACCAACAAGGAAATGTACAAGAAGTGCCTCATTGACAAGACCTACCTCAAGCTCCGTGAGGTCAACCTCTCCTACAGGCTTCCTGCAAAGTGGTTCGACAGTGCAAACTGGATCCAGGGCATTGACCTTTCCATTTTCGGAAGGAACCTCCTTATGTGGACTCCTGACCAGGGTATGATTGACCCGGATACCACCAACTACGGAAACGACCTTACCTCACAGTTCGGTGAATTCTATGCCGCTCCTTCCACAAGGACATTCGGCGGAAGCATCAAGATCGTATTCTAATGTAACTTTTAAAATCTGAAAGAATGAAAAAGTATATATCAACAGCCCTCCTGGCTCTGACACTCGTTGCGACCGGCTGCCGGGACTGGCTTGACATAAATGACAACCCGAACTATGTCAGTGAGGCTGAGATGAGCGATCTTCTGCCTACTGTACAGCTCCTTACAGCCACCAAGGTGGGTTATGACCTTGGCCTCGTGGGCAATTTCTGGTCACAGTACGTGGTTCAGGGCAATGAGACCAACCAGTACAACAACATCATGGACTACAATCTCGCCGTCAGCGAGTCCCTCTTCAGCTCCATCTGGAGTTACTCTTATTCGAGGATTCTTCCTTCTCTCAAGAGCATTCTCTCCAAGAGTGCAGCTACTGAGAACAGTTCAAACTTTGAACTCGAGGCGAAGACATTGGCCGCATACAACATTTATCTCTTGACAAGTCTCTTCGACAAGGTGGCTCTCAGCGAAGGCTCCTTCAGCGACGAACCGGCTCTCGAGCCGAACTTTGACAGCGGCGAGGACGTGCAGGGCTCCCTTATCAAGATGCTTGAGGATGTAAGGGCTCTCAATGCCGAGCAGGTCGCAGCTGACGAGGCAAGCAACTCAACTGCCGGATGCGACATGGTCCTGGGCGGTGATGTAGATACTTGGCGCCAGTTTGCCAACACCCTTTACCTCAAGGTCCTTCTCAGGGATTTCAATGCCAACAAGAGCAAGATCCAGTCTCTTCTCGCAGAGGACAACCTGCTTGCTTCAGATGTCAAGTTCGACCAGTTCGTAAATCAGGCCGACAAGTCCAATCCTCTCTACGAGAGCGACAGAAGGCAGTTGAACACGACTGAGAACATCAGGTGCTGCACCGATATCCTGAACATCCTTGACGCTACTGACCCAAGACTTGACTATTATTACGAGGGTGGCGCTTTGGGTACCCCTTATGGAACCAAGGGCAAGCAGAAGGAGACCTCCCGCCTCGCAATCGACGCTACCGAGCCTGTTTACTTCGGTACTGTTTCAGAGGCTCTCTTCCTCAAGGCTGAGGCCTACGCAAGACTTGGAAATTCAGCAAAGGCCAAGGAAAGCTATGATGCCGCCATTGAAGCATCCTTCGCAAGATGCGGTGTGAGCGGTGCAGATGAATTCCTCGAAGGCGCATACAGCTTCAAGTCTGGTTCCGCCGAGGAGATGGTTCACCAGATTATCAACCAGAAATGGGCTTCCAACGTCCGCAGTTTGCCGATTGAGTCCTGGTTCGACATCAACCGTACCGGCTATCCGACAAGAGGAACTGACATAACTCTTTACACTGGTGTGCTCGAGACTCCGGCATGCAGATACCTCTATCCTGAAGCTTCTGCACTCTACAACAGGAATTCTCCTGAGGTTGAGCCTCTTACCGCTCCGATGTGGTGGCACAAGAAGTAATAGAATGTTCAATTGTTAATGAGATTTAAGATTATGAATAAGACTATACTTAAAGTTTTGACATTCGCCGCCGGACTTGCGGGCCTCGCTTCCTGCGAGACCTACACGGTGGACGAGCCGGAGACGACTGCCGTGTCCGAATTCGACGGACGCTGGGTGTGCTTCGCATATCCGAAGGCCAGCCCGGCAGAGCCGGAGACGGTGTTTATGATTGACATCTTCAACACCACAAACAACGATGCGGACAAGTTCTGGATCAGGGTTATTGACTGCGCCCCTTATTACAGCGTATTCCTCGACTGCCTCCAGTTCCAGGCATCCTGCGACGGCAAGGCCCTCACATTCCAGGCCAATGACGTGGATGCAGAGCAGCCAAGGGCCTGCTACAACTGGATGTATGAGCAGGGCTATTACACTGCCGGCTTCAGGGGATATGTCCCTGCAACAGGCTACAAGGCCAGCGTAACTGGCGGAAAGATTTTGAAGAACTCCGTAGAGACCGCAGCCAAGACCATGGTTGACGGCATCGAGTTCAGCTATAAACGTGTCAATCCGGACGGAGCAGTTTCCGAGTACACCGTAAAGGGTATGAAGAACACCGGCTGGTCGGAAGATCTTCAGGAGTATGTCGATTTTATGAACGAGAATTTCTAATTCGACGACCAGAAGTTTTGTATAACTAATTATTGATACGGCCCCGGTCCTTGGAGTGATTCCACGGACCGGGTTTTGGTATTGGGCCGTGCGGGGCATCCATACAGAAGGCCTGGTCGCAGATGGTCTTTGGCCATCGTCGGACTGTATTGTCCCCAACCTAGGCCAAATCGGGGACATTTTCGAATTTTATCCAGGTCTGTCCCGGATATCGGCGTTTTTGGGGACAAAATCGCAGGGCTACTGATCCAGAATAGCCTTGACCAAAGCCACGCCGCCATAATGGTTCCAATTGTCGTGCAGGTATTTAGGAACAAGATACAGGGTCTCCCCGTCATAATCCTCGTGAATAACCAGCGGCGTACTGCGTACAAGGGCATCACCTCTCCGACCATCCTTGAATTCCCAGAAATCCTTGTAGCCGCCAGCCGTTATCTTGTCCCCAAGAATCTCGGCAAACATTTCCCCAGCCAGCTGCTGGAACGCATCCTCGCTACCTCCACGGCTACCAATCTTGTCCAGATTGGAATCCTCATACCTGATTTTCACCTTGGCCACCGCATAAGGTGCAAGGTCAATCCGGCCATTGACATATCTGACTCCTCCGTCAACTTTTCCAAGTCCGAATTCCTCCCTGTAGGCCGTCACGAGTTCAGCCCAGGTCATGCCGTTCCGGGTGTTCTTCTCAGCCGGAAGATAGTCATCATCGAAATAGAACACACCATTGCCACGAGTACCATTGACCCACTTCCCACATTTGTCAGAAGGCACAGGCTTCCTGATAGCCCAGAACCGCTCCAGCATATCCCGCATCTCTGGGCACATCTTGTCATAAACCGAATCGCTCTCCGGCTTCTTCTCTTCCCAAAGGTCAGCCAGCGCAACAATGGCCCGGCACTTCTCGGCAATGCTGGTCTGTCCGGAAATCAATATCTTGCAATACGGGGCTGTCAGTTTGTTGCAAAGACAATTTTTGGGGTTCATATTCTGTTTCTTTTCTTGTTTCTTTGAAGGGTTCTGTTTCTGGCCTTGTTTTAAATTCGATTTCTGGGCTGAAGATGTCAGCACAGCAGGGTTGCTTGCAGGCGAAATAACACCGGCAAATTCGCTTATACCTGAGCCAATGTACCCGACAACAATGAAGAATCCCCTGAGCAACCAATAGATAAGATAAATAATCAAGGCTGCACATAATATCCAAAGAATCCACAACATCAATGATCCTCTCCGTTTGTAGTCAAGCGTCCATTCGCTTGCTATGGCCTGATCGGAAGACAACTCTTTCCCATTTACGAAATCAATCCCTTGAGTTTCAAGGAATAATACACCGCCGAGGTGCGAACTTTTACGTCGGGGTAAAGCCTTGACGGACAAAGGCAGGACAATAGTGGAATCCGTCGCATTAATTGCTCTTTGGGTTCCATAATCAAGAATAATATCCCCAATAGGCATTACTTCATTATCTTTCAAGTCTATTGCAACGCTTGAGTTAGAGCGAATAGCCTCCTCATTGAAAGCCAAATAAAGGTTTCGGACTACCGACATTGTATCCGGCTTGAACCAAGAAAAAGGCGGAACTTTCAAAGTCGGCTCCAGGATTGGCCTAAGCATATTGAACGGGCCCAAGAAAGGCTCGTGAAACTTGATCTTGCCGAACTTCAAATTCCCTGATAATGCATCTTCCTTTAAATTATCCGAAATATCAAGGTGCCGTGGGCCTTGATTATTGATGACAAGTTTCAATTCTTCAGGAGTAAAGAATACAAATGGATACTTTTCCCTGTCGTGGGATATCTTTAGAACAACCGTATCTACCAGAGGAATATCCAGTTTATCTGCCTTCTCGGCAATTACCAATTTGAAGGCATTGCTCATCAATGACTTCCCGGCACTTGCGATTTCATAATAAGGATTATCCCCGAGCGCGAACTCCGTTGCGATATCCGCCAGATCCACATCTGCATTATTCGTCTCGAACTGCAATTCTATAGTCCTGTCATTGAAAACATTCTTGCGGATGTAATTGGGCACAGTAATCAGCGAAGCATCAATATTCATTGACTCAATGAGCCATAGATTTCTTGTCTCCTCTACAATGTCGCAGATTTCCAACTCCTTGGCCTCAGGCGTGAGCATAACATAAAATGCGAACATATGTTTGTCGCAAGACTGCTCTCCCCACACCCTCAACCTATCATAAAGAACTTCTCTATCCGGCCCGCAATTATGAAGGCCGTCCGTCAAAAGAAAAATATAATTGATTTTTGTAGAATCAACGCAGGTGACACCCTTCGCCCAGGCATCGGCAATATTTGTATCCCCTTTCCGTATGGAAAGGTCGCTGATATACTGAATCAAGGAATCCTTCCGTGCTATTCTACCCTTGAATTCAGAAAAAGGATGCGACGTAAACGGAATAATTACAACCTCAGTCCTATTATCCTCAATCCTTTGCAAGGTTGAGACCAGGTTGTTCTTCACCTTCTGGAACACATCCTGCGTCCCACCAATTCCTCTTCCCTCCATAGAGGCAGTTACATCCACGAGATAGATTCTCTTCTCCTGTCGTGGTTGCTGCGCTGACATGTTGACGGCGTGCAACGATAAAAGGAGTATGAGAAAGGTGATAATACGATGTTGTGTAGTTGCTTTTGACTTACCCATAAAAGCTCAAGTATTTAACGCAAATATAGCATATTATCAATGCTTTCTCAACTGTTACTTTTCCAAATTATCCTACCACTTATGGAGGCTAGACACAGAATCCCCGAAAGAGTATTCTCTCGGGGATTTACGTTTGGCTTCTTTAGGCATTGGGCCAAAAAGAATTCTACAAATGCTTGAAAATCCAAATCAAAATCTCGATTAGCGGGTTCTTAGGTGCGATGATCATTACTTGTTCCTCCTTACTTTTTTGATGAGTTTAACTGCTCCGTAACCTACTGCGCCCACGGCAAGTGGTGCTGCGGCCACGACTGCAAGGCCGGCTGCCATTCCGCCGCCTACCGCGCCGCCGATAGCCCCCAGCGCCCAGGTTATGGTTGATGCTGAAGAGCCGGCTGCTGCAATACCGATTCCAGCTGCTGTTGCGCCACCTGATACGCCTCCGGTGATGATGGCTGAATTGTCTTTTGACTGATTCTGTTGTGAATTTGCCATAATAAAATAGATTTAAATTGTTTATAATTAATAGATTATGCTTTCTTTATAAAGTCAACAAACGCCTTGTCATCATCTATACGGTGAAGACAGCTTCCGATGCGGACGTAGAGTTCCCTGTTGCCGTAGAGCACGATGCCTTTTGAATGGTTGTCAACATCAATGCGTATTATAGTGTTGCCCATATACCGGATTACATTGAATCCGATACACATCAGCAAGGATTGTGACGTTAGCTGTTCCGTGATGTTGAAGAACGCCAATTGCAGTTTCTCAACATCGAAATCTTCTCCCATATAGTAAATCTCATTGTCAATACCCGTAGTGGTGCATACTCCGTTGCGGACACTTATACCCAGGTAGATACGCAACTTATGCAGTTGGGAATTTGCCCCGCCCACGCAGTGCTTGACCAATTCCTGTATTTGACCTGTTCCATCTCCACCACCTTCAAGGAACGTTCCTGCAAGGAACTCCAATCCCACACCTTCGGGCTTGTTCATATCATCAAGCATCTCCTTGACATCGTTTTCGGCGATAGTGGTCGTGGATGCCTGTGGTTCAATGTTGTTGTAAACCTTTTCATTCAGAGCATAACGGATTCCGCCATTGGGAAATTCCAACTTGACCATTGATACCTTGCAGCCTTCCATTATGCGATTTGTAATGGGGTCAGTTATCGCATAAGGCAATGGGACACGCGGGTTGTTGTCCAACTGGTCCTTCGGTATTTCCACGACTCCGTTACCGGTCTTCACATAATAGGATTCCGGCGCTACTTTAAGTATCATTCCAGGAATGCTCATGATATTGAATGTTGTCATAGTGTTATCAGTTGGCTTCTCTAAATATATTCCTGTTGATTCTTGACATATACTTCTGTGCAGCAGCCTTGTTCTTGTTTGTGCCAAGTTCAATGTATCTTACTGTTCTCCAATAATTCTGATACACTCTTTTTTCAAGAATGCGCCTGACTTTCCTCACTGTAGCTCCTTTTTCATCAGTAAGACACAGGTTACCAAGTTCCTCTCCATCAAGGAACTCAAGCTGCTCATCTGCCAGTGACCTGCAGAGTGACTTTATTCTCTTTTTGTCGGAGAATACCATTCTATCAATCTTGCGATTGTAGTAATCGTTATTGAAATCTATCATAACAGATTATCCTCTATGCGTGATTAAATATTCAAATGATGGCTTGCCATCAGGTTCGCAGTAAACCTCGGGGATGAAGTCAATCTTTCCGGAATTGAGCATATAGTCCAATGCCCTCTGGGCATCTGAAGCATTCCGGTATCCGTATTTGACTGAACTGGCATACAATTCGGCTGAATGTCTGTAATCTCCAAGCATCATATAAATCTCTGCCATAGCATTCACTCCGTCAGTGCAGCCCCTGATAAGAGCCCTTTTGTACAATGAGAATGCTTTCATCAGATCAGCCTCGACGAAAGTGTCTGCGCAGATATTATTGTCCTCATCAAGATAATCCTTCCCTTCAACTCCGATGAGATACATATCAGCCAAATCCACGGCGGCGTGGCTCTGCCAGAAGACGACTTCCTTTGATGTAGGCTTTACCTCATAGACCAGCTCGTGAAGAATCTTCATTGCCTTCACCATCATATACGGGTCATCTGTTGAAATCAGATAGACCGCCTGCATATAACGACTTTTGATTGCGTTAACCATATTTTATGCGCTTGAAGGTTAACAGGTGGAGGAGAAAATCTCCACCTGTACTGTTAGAATCTACTTTTTGTTTTTCTTGCGAGCCTTATAGATAGCGTAACCTGTTGCAGCGGCTCCAATTCCGGCGACAGTCCAACCGACTGGTCCCAATGCTGCAAGGATGGTTGAGCCGGCGGCCATACCACCGCCTCCGGCTGCAAGGGAGCCACCTCCAACCCACGCGAGAAATGCGGATGTTTCAGCTGCACCAGTCAATGCAGCACCAGGGCCTGCTGAGAATACTGCCCACAATGCTGCTTCTCCGCCAAGAGCGGTGGCTGTTCCGGCTGCCGATGTGGCAGCTCCAGTGGCGATGATCGCCTTGTTTGAATCTCTCTTTTTCATATTTACGTATTGTTAAGTAAACATTAAAAAATAACTTGGTACATTTTTCAGGCAGCCAAAGACAGTA
>JBJEBP010000037.1:0-3849 GCA_051870135.1 Candidatus Cryptobacteroides sp.
CGAGTTTGTTCAGGAAGTCGAGTTCCTCGCAGCTGACCTCATATAGACGACTGAGTCCGAAGTGGGTCTGGTACATCATCTCTCCAACTGTCTCATAATCACCTCTTTCAAGAGCGTCGCACACATCGAGGACTCTCTGAACCTCACCGATTACATACTCCGCACGGAGGAAATCCTCCTCTGGAACCTGCTCACGTACCTCGTCGAGCCAAACCCTCTTGGCATCGCTGAGGAACTCCACGTCGCTGTGGTTCTTCTTGATGGCAGCGCAGACATTCTCGCAGGACTGGCGTCTCTTGTTGTATGCTGAAGAAGCGAGTTCGTGCTTCACGCAGGAGTCAACGAGAACGAGCTTGTATCCGGCAGCCTCCGGATCAAATGGAAAATACTTGTACTCCAATGTCTTGCAGTTCAAGCGGATAAGACTGCCCTTCTTTCCGAATACGGATGCGAACTGGTCCATGATACCGCAGTTCACACCGCAATAGTTGTGCTCTGTTGACTGTCCAATCTTGGCAAGTTCGAACTTGTCAGTCATATTGTTGAACAGATAGTTTAGAGCGTATGCGAATGTGCTCTCAAGTGCGGCTGATGAAGAAAGACCTGCTCCGAGAGGAACGTCTCCTGCGAAAACAGTATCGAATCCCTCTACCTTTCCGCCTCTCTTCAATGTCTCGCGGCAAACACCAAAAATGTAGCGTGCCCAGCTCTGCTGAGGTTTATCCTCCTCATTGAGGCCGAATTCTACATACTCGTCATAATCAAGTGAATATGCGTGCACCTTGTCGGTTCCGTTGAGTCTGATTTCAATGATAATACCCTTGTCAATAGCACCAGGGAACACATAACCTCCATTATAGTCAGTGTGCTCACCGATGAGATTGATTCTTCCGGCGGATGCGAACATATCTCCGTCCGTACCGTAAAGGAGTTTGAATTTCTCCTGGATTCTGGATTTCATTTCCATATTAGTATGTGGTTTAATTGATTAATTTCTTTCATTTAATCATTCATCCGGCACGGACAATTCCACCTTGCCGCAATCTTGACAAAGTTAAGAAAGTGTATTGAAAAATCAAATACCAATGTTATCGCTCATCAGGAGCATACTTGAACGGGTCAAGCGGTGACTGGTACTCGAAATAGTCCTCCGGCTTGAAGAATCTGTCAAGTTCAATGGCTGCATTCTCAATGGAATCTGATGTATGAACTACATTTTCCTGTGCACTCAATGAATAATCTCCTCTTATGGTTCCCGGAACGGCTTTGCTGGCCTTTGTCGCTCCCGCCATTGACCTTACAACCTGGACTGCATCATATCCTTCCCAGCAGCAGAGAATTACAGGAGCAGCCTTCATTCCGTCTCTCAACCACGGAAAGAACGGTCTGTCAAGCAGATGAGCATAGTGGACAGCAAGAATTTCATCGTCCAACTGAGCCATTTTCATTGCAACAAGCTTAAGTCCCCTTTTTTCAAATCTGGAGATGATTTCACCGACTATTCCCCTCTGGAGAGCACCCGGTTTAATGATTACTAATGTTCTTTCCATAATGAAATGTTATCGAAATATGTGGTAATTTAGCGGTATATTTACCGCATTGGCATAAAGATAAGCAATTAAATTCATTTTCCATCACATTCACTTCATTCTGAACACAATAGGCCAGTGATCACTCACTCCGCCGATATATCTTGGCCCGGAATAAGTCCGTAGAGGCTTGTACCCGGGGTAAACATTGTCCCAGACCTCCAGAAAAGGTATTTCCGCAATTTCCATCCTGCCGGATACCTTCCGTGAAATCCAGAACATATCTATCATATCCCATTTTCCATTGAACCTGATTGTTCCCCTGCCGTCCTGCTCAAAGGGATCGGCAAGGCAATTCAATGATGTCCGCAATGTATCGAAGGCTTCCGATGAAGGTACATCATTGAAATCCCCCATTGCCACCACTCCGGCTACATTTCTGGAAATGACTGAGTCGCAAAGAGATTTCAATGCCAATGAGGCAGCCTCCCTCCTCGAACCAGTCTCCCCTCCTCCGTATTTGGACGGAAAATGATTGACAATGAATACAGTACGCCCGCCATTGCGCATATCCTCAAAGTCTGCGAAGAGTATATCCCTGGTAAACATTGAATCCAGCCTTCTGATTCCGCAATTCATCAGGCGGAGACTGTCCCTCCTGTATATGAGGGCAACGTCAATGCCCCTGTGGTCCAATGATTCCCTATGCAGTACAGAGTAACCGTATTTTCTCAGTAATGTATTGAATACCAATCTTGTAACTACAGATTTATTTTCCACTTCCGCAAAGCCGGCAACATCCGGAAGCCTCCCGTACCTGGCCTTTATCCAGAAAAATGTCTTCGCTATGAGATTGGCCTTCCGATAGAATTTCGTGGCAGTCCAATGTCTCATCCCTCCCGGAGAAAATTCCTTGTCAGACTCCCCCGTTCCTCCATCTTCCCAATCAAAGAAATTTTCCAGGTTCCAGAAGACAACGAGAGTCCGGGCTGTATCTACAACAATCTCCGGAGCCGGTCCAGTCTTGCATTGTTCATTCCCGCAAAGTATTGGGCATACCAGTATTGAAAACAACAAATTCAGCATTTTTTCCGCAACATAGAATATTCATCCCGCATTTCCGATGGTGGCAAATTTAAAATTCATATAAATGTGGCATAATTTCTAAATTTTAAGTTATTAATTCGTACCTTTGCAGACCTTTGTACGAATATAAAAACAAGAAAATATGTCACTTAAATGCGGTATAGTGGGATTGCCGAATGTAGGTAAATCCACATTGTTCAACTGTGTAAGTTCAGGCAGGGCCCAGAGCGCCAATTTTCCATTCTGCACCATTGAGCCGAATCTCGGTTCAACCAATGTTCCTGACAAGAGACTTGAGGCTTTGGCGGATCTCTGCAAACCCCAGAGAGTAATCCCGGCTACTGTGGACATAGTGGACATAGCCGGTCTCGTCAAGGGTGCAAGCAAGGGTGAAGGCCTTGGTAATCAGTTTCTTGCAAATATCAGGGAAACCGATGCAATCCTGCACGTCCTGAGGTGTTTCGATGACGGCAATATTGTCCACGTGGACGGTTCAGTGGACCCTGTAAGGGACAAGGAAGTCGTAGATGCGGAACTTCAGATAAAGGACCTTGAAACAGTGGAAAACCGCCTTGCCAAGGCATCCAAGCAGGCCAAGACCGGAGGTGACAAGGATGCAAAGAAACTGGTTGACCTTCTCGAAAGATACCGTGAAGCCCTCCTTGCCGGCAAATCATGCCGTACAGTGGAACTCTCCTCCGAAGAAGAATCAATGGCCAGGGATCTCTTCCTGCTGACAAACAAGCCGGTGATGTATATCTGCAATGTGGATGACAAATCGGCTGTGAACGGCAATGCCTACGTTGATGCTGTAAGGGAGGCCGTAAAGGAGGAAAATGCTGAAATTCTCATCATTTCAGCACGCACCGAGGCAGAAATTGCCGAGATGGACAGTTATGAGGACAGACAGATGTTCCTTGACGAGATGGGCCTCACTGAATCCGGTTCCGCCCGCCTTATCCAAGGAGCCTACAGGCTTCTCGGTCTCCAGACATTCTTCACTGCCGGAGCCGATGAATGCCGTGCCTGGACTATCCACAAGGGAGACAAGGCCCCGAAGGCCGCTGGAGTAATCCATTCTGACTTTGAAAAAGGCTTTATACGGGCCGAAGTTATCAAATACGAGGACTTTATCAACTATAAGTCAGAATCAGCCGTAAGGGCCGCAGGAAAGCTCCATACAGAGGGAAAGGAGTACGTCGTCGAGGACGGCGACGTAATGCACTTCCTTTTC